>NZ_JADMVE010000021.1 GCF_015547515.1 Eubacterium sp. 1001713B170207_170306_E7 | reverse complement strand
ATGGAGATTAAATGCAGTTTAAACACCTTCAGAAACACAGACATTACGTTTATAGACAGCGAGAGGGCCTACATCGACCGGGTGGCCGGCCAGCCAATCGCCTTTGAGACCTTTCAGGCATTAAAGCCCTGCGTAAAAGCCATCGGCGTGACCGATGCGTTTAAAAAGGTCATCGACACCTTTTGTGTGCCAGCGGGCGAGACCCCGGCAGGCTTCCGGGTGGAATATAAGCTGGAAGAGGACGGCGCCCTGAGAGCCGATCTGGTAAGAGACATCAGCTATGACAAAAACGGCATGAAACGGCCGACCAATGTCCTGTTTTCAGCCGACAGCGCCAATCCTTACGAAGTAGCGCCCATCAAAAACATCCTCGCCAACCTGACCTGCAACCCCGGAATCATCTACGACCTGTTCATCAACAATCCAAAAGCAAATGTCGGCAACCAGTTTAAGACAAGAGACGAGGTAATGGCCGAAATCGGCAGGATACTGGGACCCGGCGCAGACATCAGCGTCGAGCTGAACGACCCCTTTGGCAAGTCCGACACAGAGATACTGGAAGAAGCCGCCAGATTCAAAGAGATGCTGTCCGAATACCGGGTAGTGATTAAAGTGCCCCACACCGGGCCCGTCAGCAAAGAAACCGTGGGCCAGCTGCTGGAAGGCGACAAGAAATTTTCAATCCCCTGCGACGCACCAGGCACCGCCGAAGCCCTGAGAGGCCACAACATCGCCCTGATGCTCCAGGAAAACGGCTACCGGGTCAATTTCACCTTAATGTTCGAGCCCTACCAGACCGCGCTTGCACTGCAGGCAAAGCCCTATTTTATCAACAGCTTTGTCCGTCACCGCTTCATGCAGTCCGAAACCATGAAAAAAGGACTGGCCGCCTACGAAGCCACCCGAGAGCCCAAATATCTGGAAGACATAAAAAAGATGTTTGCCGAAAAGGACTACCTGTGCAAGGGACAGGAAATGGATTTGCTGAGCGTGAAGCAGACCGCAGAGGATCTGCTGAAGTACCGTCACTTTGAAGACCATGAAGGCGCCGACGGGCTGGACAGCGTGAGACACAACCTGAGATGGTTTAAAAACACCAACCTAGCCGATTCAAGACTGATTATCTGCAGCATGGAAGGACCGCTCAATTACCCGGATATCGACAAGCTTTTAGTCGAAGACGAATTCAGCGATCTGGTAAACCGCGTGGTGATCACAGCAGAGCCAGCCTATCTGGCGCGCTTCACCTCCTGCAATCAGGTCATCAGCTATCAGCGCCGGTTTATGAA
>NZ_JADMVE010000020.1 GCF_015547515.1 Eubacterium sp. 1001713B170207_170306_E7 | reverse complement strand
AAGGGTTATGTTAAAAGGTAATTTATTCAACACATTTTATTCAAAGGATGATATCGAACTGATTCATGAAAGTGTTCTGCGTGTATTTAACGAAGTTGGCGTTAAGTTTGAATATGAAGAAGCGCTGGAGCTGTTCAAAAAACACGGCGCCCGGGTTGAAGGGGACCTGGTCTTTATTCCAGAAGAACTCCTCAATAAAGCGCTGAGCACCATTCCGGAATCCTTTGAAATCGTGGGACCGGAAAGCAAGCTGGAAATCGGGATTGGCAAGGGGTTAGTGGTTGCACCAACCAACGGCTGCCCGAACCTGGAAGACTGGGACGGCAACTACCGCCAGACCAACGCCGACGATTTGGAAAACTTCTACAAAATCATCAACACCAGCGATGTTTACGGCATCTCCAGCCAGGTAGCCGCCGATATTCCGGGCTTTGAAAACTGCCCGACCGAATCCGCCCTGGCCCAGATGGCCATGATGGCAAAATACTCCCGCAAGCCCATGTACAACATTTTAGGGATCACCCCGCACAACTACAAACGTGGCAATGCCAGAGAAGGCGCCCGTGAATGCGTGCAGCTGATCAAGAAATACATGGATAACTTCGACGATTACGTCTGCTACTCCGGTATGTGCGTGCTGCCGCCGCTGACCGTCGGGACCGACGCGCTGGAGCACTACTTTGCCTTCGCCGAAGAAAAACAGCCGATCACCATCACCACCTGCTCCATGACCAATATGACCGCGCCGCCGTCCCTGATGGGCTCCATCGTCGCCGACTTCGCCAACATGCTGGCCGTGGCCGTGATGATCCAGCTGATCGAACCCGGCTTACCCGTGATCTTAAGCCCATTCTCATCCGTATCCGATATGCGTGAAGTCCGACTGATGACCGGCGCCCCCGAATTCCTGATGATCATGTCCGGCCACATCGCCATGGGCGACTTCTACCGGATTCCCGTCCGCTGCTCCGGCGCCCTGGCCGACGGCTTCACCTACGACTACCAGGCCGGCGTTGAAAGCACCCTGGGCGCATTGGCCGTTGCCCTGTCCAATGCCTGCATCCTGCCCCATGCCTCCGGCGACCTGTCCAATTTTAACCTGCTCAGCTTCCCGAAATTCATGATGGACGAAGAAATGCTGCGCTACATGAAGCGCCTCCACGACGGCGTGGCCATCTCCGAAAAGAAAGCCAACGTCGAGCTGATCAAGAAGGTTGGCCCACGCGGCGTTTACCTGAAGGGCAGAACCCCCAAGGACTACCGTGAAGAAACCTACCTCACCAGCCCGGTCTTTAACCGCGGTACCTGCAACGAAGAAGGCCGTGCCGCCACGCCGCCGATTCAGGAACGCGCTTACAAGGTTTACCAGGAAAGAATCGAAAGCTTTGAGTTACCGGATATGACACAGGCTCAGAAAGACCTGCTGAACGAACACCTTCCGGAAAAATTCAAGATCAAATAA
>NZ_JADMVE010000019.1 GCF_015547515.1 Eubacterium sp. 1001713B170207_170306_E7 | reverse complement strand
TGGCAGGCGTCTTCATAGTCTGAGGGATCGATGCCGGGTGTGCGCTGCATGGTGCTTAATATCAGCGGCTTAAAGGTTATGAGCAGCAGCTCACAGGCGGCTTTGCCCTCTGCCCGCTCTGGGCTGTTTCTGGGGCTTTCCTGCCCTTTTTGATATTGCAGTACCCTATTGTCAATCGCTTTGTATTTACTCAAACAGGCCTCCTACTCGTCCTCATAGACGTCTGTGATGCTCAGCACAATGCCTGGGTAGCGGCTCTCCACTGCTTCCCGGTAGTCATTGAACGCGTCCTCGGCTTCTTCGGCGCTGCGGGCGTAAAAGCCCACCTGCGCCCGGCACTCGGCCTCGACCAGGTAGGAGCGGCGGCGGTGCTGTATGCCGGGTCCCTTTCCGTATCGGTTCATGGTGTTTCTCCTTTCTGCTTTCTCTCTCTGGCGGCCCACATGGCCTCGAAGGCGGCCACCTCGTCGTCCGGGTACAGGGCCTGAATGGCGGCTTTCTCGGTATCGGTGAGGGGCGGCAGCAGGTTGAAGCCGTGGATATTGGGCGGCGCCTCCTGATTACAATACAATAGAGAAGCTTGTTTATGATTTATATTTATGAACGGGGACACCTCTGTCACAGCTGGTGGGACAGACGGCGTCCAGATTTGTGTCCCATTGTCTCCCTTCTCTGCCCCAAGGACGGTGATGGCCAGGCTCCTGTCAAAGGGCACCATGCGGTAAATGCCTGCTCGCTGTCCTTTGTCCTTTTCGTACGTCACACGGCCCTGGTCAATGAGGTAGCCTCTTTGTCGCAGCAGCACGCGCCGGTCCTTAATGCCCAGAAGGGGCATGAGCACCGTGTTGGGAACCTTAAAACGAACGGGCCAGTGCCAGCCGCCGTTCTCTGCCCGGACAGCGGCCTTGTTGTTGTAATACATGAGCAGGTGCCAGTAGGCCTGAAGCACCGGGCTGAGGGGGTTGGCCTCCAGCCATTTGTAAAAGGCCAGCAGCTCGGTCAGGTAGTTCAACGGGGTGTCTCCTGGGCGGGTTTGGCCTGGCGCGCCTTTTCGTGCAGCTGCTGGAGCCGGTCTTTTAAGTAGTCGCAGCCTGAGGCAGTCACCCGGATACCCCGGCCTCCTCCGGAGGTTTTTCCGCTGCCGTTTTCCAGGATTCGCATATACGCTGCCTTTTCGGTAATAACGTTATTGCCATCCACCTTACAGATATAACCCTCACGGCGCAGATAGGCGTAAAAGTCATGGTTTCCCAGATATACCCCTTCTTCCTCCAGCAGCCTGTCCAGAAAAGCCTGGACGGTCATGGCCGGCTGGCCCGCGTAGTGTTTCCAGCCAATCATGGCCATTGTCTCGTCCATATCCATATAATGCGGCAGGGACACATCGGAAATGGGGTGCGGCTCCTCTGGCACGGTGCCCAGGCCGCGTACCTGTTTCTCCAGCGTCCTGTTTTTTATGAACAAGCGGTGGGCTTTTGTGGTCTCCAGCTCCAGGGCCAGATACAGCATCCGCAGGATATCGGCGGTGACGGTGACAGGCTTTTCAGGATTGGCGATGGAGAGTTCTAAATCCTCAGCGCCGTTTTTGTAGGTCGCCAGGCGGATAATGGTGGAAATCCGGCTCATGGTGACGTCGGGGCAGACCTTTTTTTGGGCGCACGAACCACGCCCGGTATTTCCGTTTTTTTGAGCCGTTGCTTCTTTTTTGTCTGTGTGCTGTTTACGATACATTGTAAACCTCCTGTAAAATAAAATGATTTTATTTCAGCGGCGTTTTGTTGTTCTCACGTCTGCTGATGGTTCTATC
>NZ_JADMVE010000018.1 GCF_015547515.1 Eubacterium sp. 1001713B170207_170306_E7 | reverse complement strand
GTCCATTGGTAGTCTGAGATATCCCCGTAATACAAATTAAAATTATCTTTAAAGATCAGACGATTAAAAACATCTTCATACCATTGATCATACATTTCCTTATTGATCATTTCTTCGAGCGCTTCTTTTAATATATGCGCAGACTTTTTCTCCAGTTTTATGATTCCTGCATATTCTCCGTGGTATTCTACTAAATTTTCAGTGACTACAACCACCTTATCCTTATTGACCTGTACATTCCAATCGCTGTTTTTTTGAATGGAGCTATCGAGATAGACGGTTGGCTTGTTCACTTCTTTACAGATTATTTCCTGCATCAGCTTTTCGGAGAGAACAATATCCCCATTGATAATGGTCACTTGTTCAGCATCCAGATATTCTTTGGCAAACCACAGGGATGCACTAGAATTGGTGATACTGTAAAAAGGATTGTGACAAAAATGAACGTTTTTTATTTCACTCTCAATCAACTCTTTCATAAAGCCAGTTACAACAGTGATCTCTGCGCTTTGATCGTACTTTTTTATTAAATGAATGGTTCGTTTTATGACGGTTTCATCATCGTTCAGCTTGAATAAAGGCTTGGGATAATCAAGGGTAATCGGATGAAGGTGTGATCCTTTTCCGGCTACTAATAGGATATAATTCATTGGGTTTCACCTCTATTTTCACTTTGATGAATCTTTCGGGCAAACTGAAGATCATTGACGGAATCTACTTCGGTCCATTGATAATCTGCGATATCCACATAACCCAATTCCAAATCTTCGAAAAAGACCATCTCGACTAAAGCATTTTCATACCATTGATCACAATAACCTTTATCGATCATATCGTTAATTTTTTGTTTAAGGCGCTGGCTGGTTTCTGGATCGAGTTTGGTGATCCCTGCGTATTCGCCATCATAATTTTCCAGTTCCTTACTCATCACAACAACGCTTTTATCTGAAACCTGTACGTTGTAATCCCCATCTGTCTTGATGGAGCTGTCCATTAAGACAATGGGCTTTTCTGTTTTTTGAGTGATCACTTCTTTTGCTAACAGTTCAGAAATAACCACATCGCCATTGATTAAAGTCACATCGCCTTCTAATTTTTCCTGTGCAAACCATAGAGAAGCAATACTATTGGTTAAATGGTAAAATGGATTGTAGTAAATTGTGGCCTCCTGAATCTCGACTTCTATTTTTTCGTGCTTAAAGCCGGTTACTAAAATGATGTCTGCTTCCTGGTCGTACTTGCGAATCAATGTGACCATCCTTTTTAAAACCGTTGTTTCTGCGTCAAGACGGTAAAGGGTTTTGGGCGCTTCGTTGGTAATGGGATGCAAGCGGCTTCCCGTTCCTGCAATTAAAATGATATACGTCATTGCTTCCTCCTAAAACATAATCAACCCAAAGCGGTAAAGTTTTTCTTTGGGTGGAAAATGAATCTCAATGCCCTTTCGCTTTAAGGTTTCTACTACGTTAATGCCGGTTGCTTCCATCGGTATTCGGGATAAGTAAGGATTTCGGCATTTATCGGGTGCACAGCCATTTTTACAAAGCTTACAGCTGCCGCCGATAAAACTATTGTAGAGCGTAAAATCTGATTCATACAAAATTTTTTCGATTTCTAAAATTGTTTTGTGCAGGCTGACAGATGTCTGTTTACGTACTTCCTGAAAATCCTCCTCATTTTGAAAAGGCATTTCAAGGTAGAGTACGACCAGGTGTTCATATTCATTGATGAGTTCTCTGTAGTCAATATCTGGAATATTCGGCGGACAGGTCCAGGATGTTTTGTATTTTGCGCAGTGAAAACATTTAAGCTTGATGCGATTTTCAAAAATAAAATCGGTTTTATCCAGTTCAATGGTTTTTATTTGGGGATATTTTTCTTTAATATGGCTCATTACCTTTAAATATCTTTGTTGATTTTTCATTTTTATA
>NZ_JADMVE010000017.1 GCF_015547515.1 Eubacterium sp. 1001713B170207_170306_E7 | reverse complement strand
TTGTAAACCTCCTGTAAAATAAAATGATTTTATTTCAGCGGCGTTTTGTTGTTCTCACGTCTGCTGATGGTTCTATCCTACAGGAAATGAGACCCTTTAAACACGCAAACAAATTTTTAATTATCATAAATAATATTATTCTTTTCTGTTGTGTCCAAACCATTGGACTGCACGGATGCGCCAGCGGTACAGGGTGGCAGTCTCGCCGTAATAATCCAGGGTCTCCCAGGCGCGGCGGGTCTTTCCTTTCAACGGGCCCGGGCGGATGCGTTCTTCGTTTTTAAAAAGCAGCGCGAGCAGCTCCCAGACCCGGTAAAGGGCATGGCGTACCCAGCCGGCCACGCCCTCGGGAAAAATACGCTGGTGGGTGGCACATTCCAGGCAGATACGGCTGCACACATAGATCACAATCACGCGGCCCTGCTCCACTTCTACGGGCTTCTCCAGGCCGTTGACAATATGAACCTGGCCGTTTTTCTTCTCGATCTTCATGGTCTTGGGCTTAAGGGCGCCGCCGCAGTCTTTACAGGTCACAATACGCGCCTGTCCGGTATAGACATACTCGGCGATGACTTCCCGCCCCTGCTTATCGGTATAGCCGGTGTGTTCGACCTTTTCAAAATCGCTGGTGTGTTCTTCAATGTGTTTTTTCAGATTTTTGGGTTCCATTTTTCTCCTTTTTTTAATATAAAAAACCCTGAAGACCACATACGCTTATCGCATGCGGCCTTCAGGGTTTTGATGGGTGACAGCCAGTATCCCATTTGCTGCTTCTATGATGTTTTTTTCTTACTGTTTTTTTCTTTTCTGCCTGAACGCCAGAGTGGTCAGTACGGTCAGCGCTGCCAGTACAGAGACACTGCCGCTGACCTGTCCCACGGTTATGGCGCTGCCGGTGGCTGGGTTCCTGAGGCTGGTTTCTTTTTTCAGAACGCTCTCGGCTTTGGTTTCGCCGCCTGTGTTATCAGGCTTGACCGGGGTGCCCGGCGTCGGGTCTGCTGGTGTCTCTTTCTGCTCCACAAACAGGAAGTTGGAGAAGCTGGTGGTCTGGAAGGTGAGCTGCCGTCCTTTGATCTCTGGGATCAGGGTTTCCTTCACGCTGCCGTCGGGGTTCAGGTGCTCGATGGTCAGACCTTCGGCCTTGATGTCCTCGGGCAGGGTGAACTGGATAACGATGGGGGTTTTGAGGGCGGCTTTCTGGTAGTCTGTGTCGCTCTCCCGCTTCACGTACAGCTCCAGCGTAAAGGCCAGGGTGGCGTGGTCGGGCGCCAGATCCTGGGTCAGGGTGATTTTGACGTCTCCGCCCAGGGCCTGGGCGGCCATGCCGGCGCCGTAGACCTGGATGCCGGCTTCGTCGACACGGGTCGGCAGGCCCTGGGCGGCGCTGGTGTCTTTATGGATGGTGATCTTGTAGATTTTATCGTACAGATCGCCGATTTTCTCGATGTCTTCTGTGGGGATCTGGGCCTGTTCTTCTGGGGTCATGCCGGTGATGCTGTCGGCTATGGTGTCTACGGCTTCTTTGACTTCTTCCTGTTCTTCGGGGGTCATGGTGTCGTAGTCTTCGGGGGTGGGCAGCTTGCTGATGCTGTCGCTCACTTCATCTGGGGTCCCGGGCTTTTGGGGCACGTAGGGATTGACGGGCTTTGTCGTGATGGTGAGGGTGGCCTCGAGGGTGAGGCTCTGGTAGTTGGGACCGCCGTTGATTATGGCTCTGGCAGTGTAGGTGCCTGGTTCGGTCTGGGTGTTGTTTTCGTAGGCTACGGTGGCGCCTGGTGGCAGCTGTCCGGTGATCTCGATGCGGTGGGGCTGGCTGTCTTCTTTAAAGGCGGCATCCTCGAAGGTGATGCCGGTGATGGCGGCTTTGTCTACGGTCAGGGTCATGACGGCCTGGGCGCTCTGGTGGGTGCTGCTTTCGGGCAGGCTCACGGTGAGGTGGGCTGTGCCGGCGCCGGTGATGGTGACCTGGCTGTTTTCGTCCACTGTGGCCACGCCAGGGTTGTCGCTGGTGCAGCGGTAGGCTTCACCGTCCTGGAGGCTGCCGCCGGTGGGCGTGAGCTTAAAAGGGGCCTCGCCGTAGGTTTTGGTCTGGTCGTCCACTGTGATGGGCTCCCGGGTTTTCTTGCCGGCGGTCAGGGTGATGCTTTTACTGACGGTGGTATAGTTGCTCGCACTTTCCGGAGTGTAGCCGGCGGTCAGGGTCTTGGGCTGATCGTCGGCCGGGGTGTAGGTAAAGGCGGCCTGACCATTTTTAAGGGCTTTGGTTTCGCCGTTCAATGACACG
>NZ_JADMVE010000016.1 GCF_015547515.1 Eubacterium sp. 1001713B170207_170306_E7 | reverse complement strand
CAAACAACCGAATAACAAAGTGAGATTGATCTCGTGATGATGGCGAAGGGGAAACACCTGTTAACATACCGAACACAGAAGTAAAGTCCTTCAGCGCTGAAAGTACTTGGTGGGCAACTGCCTGGGAGGATAGGACATCGCGGGGTCTTTTTGCGTTCAACCTTAAGCCGCGCAAAAAAAGGATGGTGAATGGCCCGTGCAAGTTGACTTGCAAAGGGCCAATGACCATTCTTTTTTTATGGGGCGCAGCCCCCGACTGGAGTGTCCGTAGGACACGGAAGTGCGCGGCGCACAGTCCGCAAGCCTTCCAGGTGGGCGCTTTTGTATTTCAGGCTTTTTCAACAAAAAAGTTCTATAATGGAACCAGACATAATCTTTTAGTGAATGGAATTATTAGTCAAATACCATAAAAAGGAGATGATCCTTATGCTGTTATGGGAACTGGAATTATTTGCACGAGTGGTGGTGGCGGGTATTTGCGGTGCGGCCATTGGCTATGAACGGCAGAACCGCCTGAAAGAAGCAGGGATAAGAACACATCTGATTGTAGCTCTGGGAGCGGCGTTGATGATGGTGGTCTCAAAATACGGCTTTTCAGATATCCTTGGGCAGGAGGGCATTACGCTGGATCCTTCTCGCATTGCAGCTCAGATCGTCACAGGCGTGGGCTTTCTGGGCGCGGGGATTATTTTTGTGCATAAGCAGTCTGTCAGCGGCTTGACCACAGCGGCGGGAATCTGGGCAACCTCAGGCATCGGCATGGCCATTGGCGCAGGGCTTTACCTTATCGGCATAGCGTCGGCCCTGCTGATTATCATTCTTCAGATTATCCTGCATAAGAATTTCCGGTGGCTTAACGTCTATGTAGGAGAGATGATCCATGTTCATCTGGTGCCGGATGAAGCAGCGCTGGAGCGTTTCAGAGAAAAAATCACTCGGGAGCGCGTGGAGATTATCAATTTTAAAATCAAACGAAATGCGGAGGATTGTATTTCGATGGAGCTGTACGTAAAGCTGCCTGAAAATTACCGGACAGAGCAGCTGCTGACGCTGTTTAAGGACGATCCGGATATTATCAGCATTGAGCTGTAGAAAAAAAGCAAAGAATCATTCTTTCGGTTCTTTGCTTTTTTCTTTTTTGCTGCCCTTGTCTACGTATTTGCTGACCAGTCTGTAGGCCGTTGCCTGGCTTAGCCCAAGGGCTGAGGCCATTTCGTTGACATTGGAGTAGCTTTTGTAATAATTCTGGATAATTTCACGTTTATACTCTTCAATCATGTCGTCAAAAATGACGGTTTTCTTTTTCATCTGGTTTTTCTTGAGATATTCGAGAATTTGTTCGGGCAGTTTATCGGTACTGATGATATTTCCGATACTCATAACGGCCATGTATTCCACGGCATTTTTGAGCTGGCGGACATTGCCGGGCCAGTCGTATTGGATGAGGGCTTCAATTACCGGACTTGCGAACATTTTATCCTTATCATATTTTTTGTTGTGTTTATCCAGGTAATACTGGGCAATGGGCAGGATGTCACTGCGGCGGTCCCGAAGGGAGGGGATGGTCTGAGTGATGCCGTTGATACGCCAGAATAGGTCTTCACGGAATTTATTTTTCTGGACCAGCTTCTGGAGATTTTTGTTGGTGGCAGTGATGATTCGGGTATCCACGGTTTTGATTTCGAGACCGCCCACGGAGGTAAAACGCTGGTTTTCAAGAAAATCCAGAAGCTTCACCTGAATATTTGGCTGCAGCTCACCGATTTCATCGAGAAACAGGGTACCGCCGTCTGCCAGCTCAACCAGTCCTTTTTTTCCTTTGGGGCTGGCCCCGGTGAAGGCATAGGGAACATAGCCGAAAAGCTCGCTCTCAATGAGGTTATCTGGGATGGAGGCGCAGTTGATGGAGACAAAGGGCTTGTCACTGCGCAGGCTGGAATCGTGGATATATTTGGCAAAAAGGCTTTTCCCGACCCCGCTCTCACCGAGGAGAAGAACGGGAATATCGGATTTTGCACCTTTTCGCAGCTTGTTGAGGGTAGCGTAAAGATTATAGCTGCGGCCAACGATGTTGTTGCTTTCCTTGGTTTCTTCACTGCTGCTGTATTTGGCTTTTTCATTGGATTCGTTTTTTTCGCAGTCCAGGTCAAAGGAGCTGATGGGTTTTTCCTTGAAGGAAGTAAAGACCACCATGATCAGCTTTTCACTCTCGTCGTAGATAGGGGTGGTGATGGTAATATGGGTCTCGTTAGTCATCAGATAGCGCTGTCTGGCAAAAACGGTCCGTTTATTTTCAATGGCAAAATCAACGGACGGCGGGGTCCACAGGCCATTGAAAGAGGTAAAAAAATTAAGCTTGCACATATCCTCCGGGGACATACCGTGGTATTGCAGACTGGCGGGATTGGCGTAGATCACATAGCCTTCGGCATCGGTGACGGTAATTTCGGCAAAGCAGTGTTCTAAAATATCAATATAGGTATCCTTTGATAAGGATCTCAGATATTCCTGAAAATATTCACTGTAGCGGTCAATTGAACTCATGGTGATTCCTCCTCAAGGAAATTTCTCCCCTTATTATAGCGAATATCAAGAGAAATTGCAAAATTATTAAATATAATAAAAATAACGGGGTTTTCTCAGGATTGACAAATAAAAACAGGGCAGAAATCGTAAATAATGACGGAATTATGCTGAAAATGGTAAAACAAAAAGTTGGCACGGGTCTTGCATTAGTATAATGGCACAAGCTAGCTAAGAAAAAATTAAAAAAGCGAGGAAAAGGGTTATGTTAAAAGGTAATTTATTCAACACATTTTATTCAAAGGATGATATCGAACTGATTCATGAAAGTGTTC
>NZ_JADMVE010000015.1:0-3070 GCF_015547515.1 Eubacterium sp. 1001713B170207_170306_E7 | reverse complement strand
TCATACATTGGTCATTGAAAACAACATAAAGAAAAAAGAGTAAAGAGCAAATATTAAACAAAGTAAAACTTCTTAATAAATGCAATTTCAAAAAACAACATTCTTTTGAGCTCAGAAAGAGAACAAAAGAAAAACGAAATGCGAAAGCATTCGTGGAGATCAAGAAACAAAGAGCACAGGGTGAATGCCTTGGCACTGGGAGCCGAAGAAGGACGCGACAAGCTGCGAAAAGCCACGTTTAGGAGCACATATCCGTTGAGACGTGGATGTCCGAATGGGGAAACCCGGCGGTTAGAAGAGCCGTCACCGTTAAGTGAATCCATAGCTTAACGGAGGGAACCCGGGGAACTGAAACATCTTAGTACCCGGAGGAAAAGAAAGAAACATCGATTCCTTAAGTAGCGGCGAGCGAACGAGGAAGAGCCCAGAATCCAACAATCATTTTCGTTTAGCAGAAGGGCATGGGAAGGCCCCGCAAAGAGCGTAAGACGCGCGTATGCGAAAAGCCGAAATGAGGAGATTCGAAGAGTACCACGGGACACGTGAAACCCTGTGGGAAGATGGGGGGCCCACCCCCCAAGGCTAAATACTACCCAGTGACCGATAGCGGAAAGTACCGTGAGGGAAAGGTGAAAAGAACCCCGGAAGGGGAGTGAAATAGAAACTGAAACCCTGTGCTTACAAGCAGCTGGAGCGCAAGTGACAGTGTGCTTTTTGTAGAACGGGCCAACGAGTTACGGTATGTAGCGAGGTTAAGCACTTCAGGTGCGGAGCCGAAGCGAAAGCGAGTCTGAACAGGGCGTCTAGTTGCATGCTGTAGACCCGAAACCGTGTGATCTATCCATGACCAGGGTGAAGCTTGGGTAAAACCAAGTGGAGGCCCGAACCAGTGTCTGTTGAAAAAGGCTTGGATGAGTTGTGGATAGGGGTGAAATTCCAATCGAACACGGAGATAGCTGGTTCTCCCCGAAATAGCTTTAGGGCTAGCGTTCTGTGATGAATGACGGAGGTAGAGCACTGAATTGGGTAGGGGGCGTCAAGCTTACCGAACCATATCAAACTCCGAATGCCGTCCATTTTAACAGGGCAGTCAGACAGTGGGAGATAAGTTTCATTGTCAAAAGGGAAACAGCCCAGACCATCCGCTAAGGTCCCCAAGTACTGATTAAGTGGGAAAGGATGTGTCACTGCACAAACAACCAGGATGTTGGCTTAGAAGCAGCCATACATTTAAAGAGTGCGTAATAGCTCACTGGTCGAGTGGTGGTGCGCCGAAAATGAACGGGGCTAAAATCAGGCACCGAAGCGATGGATTGTACTTAAGTACAGTGGTAGGGGAGCAATCTCTTAGGGGCGAAGCCGAATCGTAAGGTTCAGTGGACTTAAGAGAAGAGAGAATGTTGGCATGAGTAGCGAAAGTGAAGTGAGAATCTTCACCATCGAAAGCCCAAGGTTTCCTGAGGAAGGCTCGTCCGCTCAGGGTTAGTCGGGGCCTAAGCCGAGGTCAAACGACGTAGGCGATGGACAACTGGTTGAAATTCCAGTACTACCTCAGCGCGTTTGAGAGATGGAGTGACACAGAAGGATAAGCGAACCCGGCCGTTGGAAGAGCCGGGGCAAGCAGTGAGACCGGAGAGAGAGGCAAATCCCTTTCGCCATAAAGTCAAGCTGTGATGCGGAACGAAAAATAAGTAGGGAAGTCGCCGATTTCACGCTGTCAAGAAAAGCTTCTATCGAGCAAAGAGGTACCCGTACCGTAAACCGACACAGGTAGGCGAGGAGAGAATCCTAAGATGAGCGGGAGAAGTGTTGTTAAGGAACTCGGCAAAATGACTCCGTAACTTCGGGAGAAGGAGTGCCCCTTCGGGGGCCGCAGAGAAGAGGCTCAAGCGACTGTTTAGCAAAAACACAGGTCTCTGCTAAATCGAAAGATGACGTATAGGGGCTGACGCCTGCCCGGTGCTGGAAGGTTAAGGGGAGTGCTTAGCGTAAGCGAAGGTGCGAACTTAAGCCCCAGTAAACGGCGGCCGTAACTATAACGGTCCTAAGGTAGCGAAATTCCTTGTCAGGTAAGTTCTGACCCGCACGAAAGGCGTAACGATTTGAGCGCTGTCTCGACAACACACCCGGTGAAATTGTAGTACTCGTGAAGATGCGAGTTACCCGCGACAGGACGGAAAGACCCCGTAGAGCTTTACTGTAGTCTGGCATTGAGTTTTGATATAACATGTACAGGATAGGTGGGAGGCAGAGAAGCATGCACGCCAGTGTGTGCCGAGCCATTGTTGGGATACCACTCTTGTTATATTGGAATTCTAACGCGTTGCCGTAATCCGGCAAGCGGACAGTGTCAGATGGGCAGTTTGACTGGGGCGGTCGCCTCCTAAAAAGTATCGGAGGCGCCCAAAGTTACCCTCAGGATGGTTGGAAACCATCTGTAAGAGTGCAAAGGCAGAAGGGTGATTGACTGCGAGAGAGACATCTCGAGCAGAGACGAAAGTCGGGCTTAGTGATCCGGTGGTTCCGAGTGGAAGGGCCATCGCTCAACGGATAAAAGCTACCTCGGGGATAACAGGCTTATCTCCCCCAAGAGTCCACATCGACGGGGAGGTTTGGCACCTCGATGTCGGCTCGTCTCATCCTGGGGCTGAAGCAGGTCCCAAGGGTTGGGCTGTTCGCCCATTAAAGAGGCACGCGAGCTGGGTTCAGAACGTCGTGAGACAGTTCGGTCCCTATCCGTCGTGGGCGTAAGATATTTGAAAGGAGCTGTTCCTAGTACGAGAGGACCGGAATGGACAAACCGCTGGTGCACCAGTTGTTCCGCCAGGAGCATCGCTGGGTAGCTAAGTTTGGAAGGGATAAGTGCTGAAGGCATCTAAGCACGAAGCCCCCCTTAAGATAAGATATCTCATTCGAAAGAAGTAAGGCCTCTGGAAGACGACCAGGTAGATAGGCTGGAGGTGGAAGTGCAGCAATGTATGGAGCTGACCAGTACTAATCGGCCGAGGTCTTGATCCCATCAAGACATTTTGAAAATACTCCCAATCTTTATGTTGTTTTGAATGACCAA
>NZ_JADMVE010000014.1 GCF_015547515.1 Eubacterium sp. 1001713B170207_170306_E7 | reverse complement strand
GAAGATGTTTTTAATCGTCTGATCTTTAAAGATAATTTTAATTTGTATTACGGGGATATCTCAGACTACCAATGGACAGAGATAACGGATATAAAAGATCTGGTCAATGCGAGAAAAATTAAATAGAGTTTAAAATTATGATATTATTTTTCAAAAAAGAAATTTAAAGTGGTATCGAATCTTAAAAAATGAATATTTAGATAAAGTGTATGCTGTTAACACTAATACCCAAAAAACCGATATGCCACTATCTTAACTCCCGGCATATCGGTTTTTAAATCCCCCCTATCTGCGTAAAATATGGGACCACCCCTCCCATCATTTTAAAATAAATGTAAAACGATTACTATGGTAATCGCGGAAAGGAAATGTAAATGGAAACAAACACGCAATACCATTTCATTAATTACGACGGCGCCATCAGGGCTTATGAGGAAGAATACCCGAGGCTCACGCGGGACCGGGTAGCGGCGTTCTTTTCAGATTTCAGGCGCGGGGCGCCGGTAGCCTTTATCAACCGGGGCACGCTGGTGCAGCCCATGACGGCCATTGTATTTGCGGATGAATCGGTGCTTTTATGGCCGCGGTCGCCGCACACGGTGGTGGACGCTGTCGGGCGGTATTTTGACAAGGACATGAAGCAGTGCCGGAAAAACAACAAGAAATTATTTGGCTATGAGCGGCATTTTCCCATCGTTATCGGGGAATCCCTTCAGCTCCTGCCAGTCGTTACAGAGCTCCCGGAGGGCGGCAAGGGAATCAGTTTCCTCTGCCGTCATTTTTTTATCCACGCGGGCGAGGAGAGCTTGCTGGTATCCACCGGAGGTTTGGCGGTGGCTTACTGCTGTTCGACGGCCCTGGTAAGGGGCAAGCTTCTGGAGCTGGTACAGCTCTGCCGGACGCTTTTTATCAAAGAGCTCTTAAAAAATGGGGCGGCCTTCCGCCCGGCCAGAAACCCGGTATGCGGCTGCTGCACGCTGTTTGAGGCGTGTCTGGAGCTGTTTCGCGAGGCCTTTGATTCTTAAGCGTTCAAAAGTTTTTTTAAAAACCCTTCGGCCGTGCGTTTAGACCTGAAAGGAAGAGGAAACAGCCATTTAGTATCAGAATCATGTAAAAAAGTCTCGTTTTTGAGGCTTTTTTACTTTTTTGACGGCTTTTTCAGGGCTGGCGCGTTTTTGCTTCTGGGCGCTCACATGCTTTAGAATAGTGTCAACACCGCAGGAACCACGCGGTGAATACAAATTTCAGGAGGATGAATATGGATCCGACCAAAAACCTTAAAAAGCTTGCGGACATGACAGAAACAGAGCGCACCAGAGCGCGGAAGGATTTGCGCTATTATCCGGTGCCGGATTACCTGAAGGCGCTGGGAGCCTTGAGCATGGTGGATTTAACCCGGGAGATGCCCCTGGTTTACCACTGTGACAATCCCTTTTTTCCAATAGAGGGCGGTTATCAGGCCGGCGAAACGCCCGGGGATTTAAGCGCCGGAGCGTTGGCCGGAAGGCTTGGGGAGATCTGCAGGGTAAAGCTGGGCAACAGCGCCCACCCGCTGCATCTTTTAGAAGCGATCGGTGACGGCCGGCCGCTGAGGGAATGTTTTTTTCCGGATGGAAGCACCCACCTGTGCGCCCAGGGCGAGATTGAGGCTGAGGGTGAGACGCCGCTTTCAATGCTGGATATTAAAGCCCTGAAAAGCCCGCGGCTGAGGGCCGTCACAGACCAGGCCTTCCTCAGCGATTCCATCGACATGAAGCGATGGGTGTACTGTTTGCGCGGCCAATGGTCAGACCGCTATTTTGTATTGATTGAAAAAGGAGAAGCCCATGAATAAGCACACAATTTTAAAGATGGACCGTTTTGAAAGCCCCCTGTTTGGCAGTATCCGCACGCTGGTGGAAACCGTCGATGTAAAGGCACACAACACAGCGCTCGAGCAGGAGATACAAAGGTGTAAGCAGCTTATTATGTATGAAGAGGACTGCGAGGTAACCTGTGGCGCTATGGACAGGATCATCGCGCTGAAAAAGCAGCTGCTCAAGCCCGGGGACCAGCGGCGGGAGTGGTTTGTTGTTCAGGATGTCTGCCGGGCCCTGGGCTTTAAGAACCACATAGTGGCGCTCCATACCCATGTGTGTCCCGGGGACCGGGCCAAGCGGGAAATCCGCGACGCCAACAATCACCGGCAGAGGATGCTGGTGGTGAACGAAAATGGCCTGGACGCGCTGATCCTCGGCGGCGGACTGTACGCGGCGCCGTTTTTTAAGGGGTATATCACCTCAGTGGTCCTGCCCTCAATCCGGGGGATAAAGCCAGGCTGCGGCGCGGGGCTGTGGCCTGTGTACTGCTGGCAGCGGGCTTGTCCGGCCTGCGCTCTGAGGTGTTCAGGGGGTGCCGATGAATTATCTGACTGAGCTGCTGGCCTTTTACAGGTGGCTGGAAACCGCGCTCATCAGCCCGGTTCAGCAGGCCTACTGGCATCTGCTCATGTGGGCCAACAACAGGGCCGCTGTCCGGGACGAGCTGGGGGACTGGTACTGGCCCGTGGCCTTTAACCTGCCCAATACAGTGGTCATGCGGTTTTTAGGCCTCAAAAAGCACTATCAGGTCGTGCACCTCAGAGACCAGCTGATCCGCACCGGGCGGGTGCAGTATGAGAAGCACCCTGCCCAGCGGGCGGGCACCTACCGCCTGAACCCCTTTAACAGCGGGCTTGAGGCCATCTGGATTGTTTCGGAGAAGGGGTGCGCCCGCACCCAGGTCTGGTACTGTGCCGACACCCGGGCCGCACCCGGGCCGGAACCGTACATAAATCCTTTAAACAATAAACAAGCTTTTCTATCCGGTAGTATTCCTGAGGACGGACCGTCGCCCAACGGCTTCAATCTGCTTCCCCAGATTTCCGAGGAGGAAAAGGCAGCGATCCAGGCAAGGTACCCGGATAATGACGTGAGGGCTTTTTATGCGGTTTGGGAGGCCCGGGAGAAGAAGCAGCGGGAAAACCAAAATTTATGGAGGTGATCAAATGAACCGATATGGCACAGGCCCCGGCCTCCTGCACAAGCGCCGGGCCTACCTGGTGGAAGCGGAATGCCGGGTGCAGGTGGGCTTTTACGCCCGGACTGTGGAGGAAGCGGAAGATTTATTCGGCGAATACTGCCAGGCTGTGGAGGACTCGCATCCGGAGATTGTTTTGAGCATAACGGACCTTTATGAAGATGAATAGGAGGGGTGAATGAATCAATACCAAGAGATCGACGCGTTGGTAGAAGCCTATAAATACGGGCAGGAATACCCGGAGGACAGCCCGGAGCGGGAAAACGCAAGGGCGGCGTGCCAGATGCTGGTCATGACCTTTAAGCCCCTGATTCTGGCTGCGCTCAGCCGTTCACGAATCACTGATGACCGATTTGAGGACGCCTTCCAGGACGGCGTGGTCGCTTTTATAGAAGGGCTGAAAAAGTTTGATCCAGGGCGCGGCACCGGGTTTAACGCCTTTATGCAGGGATACCTGAAGCGTTATTACCTGAAGTGGAACGAAGGCCGGTTCAACCAGTCCGTCACAGCGGAAAAAAGCCTGGACAGCCCACTGCCCGGCGACGAAGCCCTGACGCTGGCCGATACCCTGGCCGATGATCAGGTAAGCGTAGAGACTGATTATATTGCAAAGAAAGAGAAGCAGAACAACCGAAAGCGGCTGGCAAAGGGCCTCTCACGCCTGTCCACCGCGCAGCGCAGCGTGGTGAAGGGATATTACCATGAAGGGTTAAGTATGAGTGAAATCGCCTTAAAACAGGGGATAAGCCGTCAGGCAGTCCAGAACCGCCATGCGTATGCCATAAAAAAATTAAAAAAAGTTTTTTAAAAACCCTTGTCATTTTCCCGATTTCCGGAATGTATGTAGTGTGGGGCAAAAACGCCGCACAAAATACAGTCCAAAAAGGAGAAACACACATGGCAGTAGAGAAAACAACCGAATCCGTGGGCATGAAGATCACCGTCAATCATGGCGAACGGGATGGGAAGATCGTCAAAACCTCCAAGACCTACGGCGACGTCAAGGAGAACGTCACCGACGACGCCTTTGTGGGCACAGCTAAAGCCATCACTGGCATGCAGGAGCCCATTAGAGAAAAGCAGGTGAAGGTGACCGCCGAGGAATTAATAGAAGTAGCGTAATTGGAAAAGGGGGCGGTAGCCCCTTTTCATGAGTTGATCGTTGATAGTGTATAGTGGATAGTTGTGGTGAAAACCGGCAAAGCCGGTTTGATTCTAAATCAAATTGTCTTTGGCAATTTGTTCATAAACGATCCACTATCAATTATCAACGATCCCCTAAAAAAATACAGGTAAACCAGAAACACAAAATTTTAAAATTTAAAGGAGACTAAAAAATGCCAACAACCAGCAAAGACTTAACCATTATCTTTCAGCGCGCGGACGGAAAAGAGCACAAAATCACCATTCCCGACTACAAGGAGGGCATCACCGACGCCGAGGTCAAAGCCGGCGCCCAGGCCATCGTGGACCAGGGCGCCTTTGAGCCCGACGGCTTCGCCCTGACCCAGGTCGTGGCCGCCGTACGGGTGGACACCACCAAAACCGACGTGGCTGTGGAGTAGCAGAAAAGCTGGAAAAGGGGCGGATGCCCCTTTTTTCAGGTCAAAAGCAGTATGGAAAGGAGAAGCAATGATAAAATTTTACAGACAGAGATGCGTTATCCTGATCGCCCTGACGGTGGCGGCCGTGGGCCTGATCTTTCTGGCCGGCCTCTGCGAAGGGCCGGGGCCCGGAACCGGGCCGGAGATGACCGTGGCCGAACCTGGGATAAAGCCAGAGCCGCCCGGCCAGGAGCCGCCGCCAGCGCCCGAAACACCGCCGGACAGCCCAGTCATTGAGCCCCCTCTGCCCGGGGACACCGTCCCGCCAGATGATCCCTGGGCGACAGAACATTTCCGGATGGCGGAGTATGCCTGTGACTGTCCGGGCTACTGCGACGGGTGGCCCGCCGAGATGGACCCGGAGCTGCTGGCGCGCATTGAGGCTCTGCGCATGGCCTGCGGCCGGCCGGTCATCATCACCTCGGGGGTGCGGTGTGAGGCGCGCAACGAGGAGGTGGGCGGGGTAACCTGGTCTTTTCATAAAAGAGGACAGGCGGCAGACCTGTACTGCCCGGGCATGGCGGTGGGCGAGTTGGCATTACGGGCACAGGAAACCGGGTTAAACATCTTACCTTATTATCGCTCTGGCTATATTCATGTGGAATGCTCCCTGAATTGAGAGGAAAAAACGCACAGATTAGAATGAATATAAATTAAAAAGCGATAAAGATTATCTGACAGGTATTTTTAAAAAAACTATTGACAATAAAGTTAGGGAATGCTAATCTATATACTGTGATTAGCGGACCCTAACTTTTTTAGGTTGTATGAAATAAGTTACCTAAAACTTATCGCGGAACAGAACCAAGGAATTACCGGCTTAACAGCTTTTATGGCGTGGACGGTTAAAGTAAGGCTTAGCTAAGAATATAAAATTAAGGAGGAAATATCATGTCAACAAGGATAGCACTTGCAGGAAATCCCAATTGCGGCAAGACGACACTTTTTAACGCGCTCACAGGCTCTAACCAGTATGTCGGCAACTGGCCTGGTGTTACGGTTGAGAAAAAAGAAGGTAAGCTGAAGGGAAACAAAGACGTCATTATCATGGACTTACCGGGTATTTACTCGCTTTCACCTTACACACTTGAAGAGGTGGTTGCCAGAAATTACCTGATTAATGAACGGCCCGACGCCATCATTAATATCATTGACGGGACCAATATCGAGCGGAACCTTTATCTCACCACTCAGATCACAGAGCTGGGCATTCCGGTAGTCATCGCTGTCAATATGATGGACCTCGTGGAAAAGAACGGGGATAAAATTGATATCAGGCGCCTGTCAAAGGACCTTGGCTGTGAGGTTGTGGAGATTTCAGCCCTTAAGGGAAAAGGTCTCAAGGAAGCGGCTGAAAAAGCGATTAAAATTGCGGGTAAAAATACCGTCAGCGCGCCGGTGCACCGGTTTGATCCGGAGGTAGAGGAAGCGCTGGGTAAGATAGAAGCCAGTCTGGGTGGCGAGATTCCGAAAGAACAGAGACGTTTCTTTGCCATCAAGCTCTTTGAACGGGACGATAAGATTGCCGGGCTGATGCAGACCGTGCCGGATGTGGAAGCCATCATCACAGCGGTTGAGGATTCCATGGACGACGATTCTGAAAGCATTATCACCAACGAACGCTATAATTATATTTCCAATATTATCGGTGACTGCTATCAGAAGAAAAACAAGGGACAGCTCTCCATCTCGGATAAAATCGACAGGGTGGTAACCAACCGTTTCCTGGCGCTCCCGATTTTCGCCCTCGTCATGATTCTGGTTTACTACGTTTCGGTTACCACGGTGGGCGCCTGGGCGACCGACTGGGCCAATGACGGCGTGTTCGGCGACGGCTGGCACTTGTTCGGTATGGGCACTGCCCAGTACGAGGAAGCCGCTGGCGAGTACGACGTGCAGGCTCAGAAGATGGACGCCTTTTTAGAGGCGGCCCAGGCCCAGGGGATCAGCACCGACGCGGTGACCGAAGCCCTGGAAGCGGAGGAAGGCGAAGCGGATGAAAGCGCTGTTGCCGCCTTTGAACAGGCCGCGGCCAATGTGACCGCCGACGCTGAAATCACCGATGAGGAAGGCGAAGTGGTTGAAACGGTTCCGGTAACCGTCAATGACTTTACGGAAGCCGCCGCCGCAGAGGAGCCGGATCCGGCGGATTACGGTGTGTGGGTGCCGGGGCTTCCGGTGCTGATCGGTAACGGGCTGGAAGCCGTAGGCTGTGCCGACTGGCTCCAGAGCCTGATCTTAGACGGGATTGTGGCCGGTGTTGGCGCGGTTCTCGGCTTTGTGCCTCAGATTTTAGTGCTGTTTATCTTCCTGGCGATTTTGGAAGGATGCGGTTACATGGCGCGTATTGCCTTTATTATGGACCGTATCTTCCGCCGCTTTGGTTTATCCGGTAAATCCTTTATCCCGATGCTCATCGGTAGTGGCTGCGGTGTGCCGGGGATCATGGCCTCGCGTACCATTGAAAATGAACGCGACCGCCGTATGACCATCATGACCACCACCTTTGTACCCTGCAGCGCCAAGATGCCAATCATCGCCATGTTTGCCGGCGCGATTTTCGGCGGCGCGTGGTGGGTAGCGCCAAGCGCCTACTTTATTGGCATCGGAGCCATTGTGGTTTCCGGTATCATGCTCAAAAAGACCAAGATGTTTGCCGGCGATCCGGCGCCCTTTGTCATTGAGCTGCCCGCGTACCATATGCCCACGGTGGGCAATGTCCTGCGCAGCATGTGGGAACGCGGCTGGTCCTTTATTAAAAAAGCGGGGACCATTATCCTGCTGTCCACGGTCTTTATCTGGTTTACCTCCAGCTTTGGCATGGTAGACGGCAGCTTTGGCATGGTAGACGATATGAGCGACAGCATTCTGGCCGCCATCGGCTCCGCCCTGGCCTGGATCTTTATCCCCAACGGCTTTGGCGACTGGCAGTCAACCGTTGCGACGGTTACCGGCCTGGTAGCCAAGGAAAACGTGGTCGGCACCTTTGGTATTCTGTTTAAGGTGGGCAGCGACGTCGCGGAAACCGACGCCACCCTGTGGACAGCGGTTGCGGCGCACTATACCGCGATCTCGGCGTTCTCCTTCATGGTATTCAACCTGCTGTGCGCACCGTGCTTCGCAGCCATGGGCGCCATCAAGCGTGAAATGAACAACGCGAAATGGTTTTGGTTTGCCGTGGGCTACCAGACCGGCTTCGCCTATGTGATCTCACTGATTATCTACCGTCTGGGCTTACTCTTTACAGGCGGCGGCTTCTCAGTCTGGACCGTTATTGCCATCGCGCTTCTGGCGGGGATTATTTACCTGATGGTACGTCCCTATAAAGAATCCGATACCCTGGACATCAACATGCCGGCAGCCAAGGCAAAACCATGACAGCCACCATCCTGATCTGCATTGCCATTGTGGTCATCGTGATCCTGGGCGTGCGCAGCTACATGAAACGTGTTTCATCCGGCTGCTGCGGCTCGGGCGGCGGCAAAGCGGTCAAAAAGATCCGCGTGCCGGACAGAGACAAAAGCCATTACCCCTATCGTAAGGTTTTATGGATTGACGGAATGGTCTGCGGCAACTGCGCCGCCAGTGTGGAAAATGCCCTGAACAGCCTGGACGGTGTCTGGGCAAGGGTGGATCTGACCGAAAAGAAGGCAGAGGTGTTGATGAAAAAGCCCCTTGACGCCGAGGTGCTTAAGCTCAGCGTCAAGGACAGCGGATATACCGTGTTCCGGGTTGAGGAATCCTGACAAAAGAAAAAAGCTTATCCATTTCAGAATGGATAAGCTTTTTTAATGCGTGCTATTCGGTGAGCTTTTTACCGGCCTCCCGGGCATCGGCGATGAGCTCGTCGGTGTAGGCGTTGGCGCAGACAATGCGGTTTTCCACCTTGCCCTGGAGCATCATGCCAAAGGAAGCATCGGACATGTCAAAATAGGGGACGTAGTGGCCGGCCATTGGCGCGCCCTGGGAATAAACCGTGACCACGCGCTTGGGGCCGGTCTTAAAATGGGATTTTCCATCCTGGGTGGTGTACATCAGGGCGTAGAGGCGGTTTAAGAACAGCATGGTCTGGGCGCTCATCTGAGCCATGTAGATGGGCGCGCCGATGACCACTGCGTTGGCGTCGGCAATGGCTTCGTAGATGCGCTGCATGTCGTCTTTCTGAACACAGAAGCTGTCCTTGGTTTTGTGGCAGGCGCCGCAGGCCTGACAGCCTTTGATGTTCAGCGCGTTCAGGTTAAAGGACAGAACCTCTGCGCCCTTTTCCTTTGCGCCTTCGAGCACTGCGTCCACCAGAACGGTGCTGTTGCCCTGAGGACGGGGACTGCCGTGGATTCCTACAATTTTCACAATCATCACTCCTTTGGTTTTATACCTCTATTATACGCCTGTTAAAAGGCCTATGGCAAGGGTCAGCGTGTAAAAGCGTAAAGACAGCTGTCAAAAATCGTGCCGTTTTTAAAAACGCGTTTTTTTAAAATCCTCTCCAGGGTGTAGCCGGCCTTTTCCAGCGCCCGGCGGGAGCCGAGGTTATGGGCAAAGGGCTCGGCGTGGATGCGCGCCAGGCCGTAATGCTCCAGGGCGCAGCCTGTCAGCTCGCGGATGGCCGCGGACATGATCCCATGCCCCCAGAAGGGCTCGGCCAGCCAGTAGCCGATTTCGGCGTTTTTACAGTACACATCCGCTTCCAGAAAAATACCGATACTGCCAACGGCCCTGCCGTCTATGTCGATGGCCCGGGTGCACTGGCGGGCTTCGCCGGCCTCGATACAGCTCATCACATAGCCGCGGGCGTCCTCGCGGGTATAGGGCCAGGGAAAGGCATTGCGCAGGTTATCCGCGATCTTTTTATTGTTGGCGTATTCTGCCACGCAGTCGATGTCGCTTTCCCGCCAGGGTCGTAATTTAAAATCCATTTGCTCCTCCTCAGTCAATTTCAGTGTTTTCATAGCTTCGTTTCAAAACCTCGGCCGCGGTGGGGGCGTCGATATACAGGACATCAGCCAGCCCGCCGCGCAGGGTGGCGCAGATAATATCCGCCTTTTCAACGCCGCTCACCACCAGCAGCTTGTTGCGGATGGCCTTGATCACTGGCAGCGAGGCGGCAATGACACGGCGGTCCAGCGTTTCGTCAAAGATTTCGCCTCTGGCGTTTATAAAATGCGAGCACATGTCGCCGATACAGCCCTTGGATTCCATCTCCCAGTACTGGGCGTCGGACAGCAGCCCCATCTCATAGATAATGGACGGCCGCGCCAGATTGCCCACAGAGAACACCGCGGTCTGGCACCGTTCGGCCATGGACAGAATCTGTGCCACCTGGGAATCCTGCTTGATGGCGTCGGCGATAAAGGGCGCATCCACCACCGCGGGAGCCGGAATCTGGTAGCCGGTGCCGTCCACACAGGTCACAAAATCCTTGAGAATGTTCAGGGCGCTGGATTCATAAACCGCCCGGGAGTAGCCCCCGTTGAGCTGGATCACCGAGACGCCGCGCCGCTTAATGGGCTGCAGCAAATCGGCCAGCACCTCCAGGGTACTGCCCCAGGCAATGCCCAGGATGGAATCATCGTCCACATAGCGGGGAAGCTCCTGGGCCAGCGCCATGCAGACATCGTGGACCAGAATCCGCTTGTCGCCCACCAAATCGGGCACAATGACCGCCCGCTTCAGCGGAAAATGAGCCAGAAGCTGGGTTTCCAGCTCGCCGAAGGAAAGCACTGGCTCCTTGATGCGCACCTCGATCAGCCCCATTTCTTTACCGCTCTTTAACAGCCGGCTGACGCTGGATTTACTGATGCCTTCCTTTTCCGCAATTTCAATTTGTCCCATATCCATTTCGTAATACATTTTTGATATACGAAGAATCTGATTTATTTTTTTGAGATCCATAGCCCCTCCAATGTTGTGAAATTATTCCCATAAAAACAAAAAGCTGTCCGGCTTTTATGGTTTCATTATAAAAAGAATGAAAAGGAATGTCAAGGGAAAAAGCCTTTATTTATGTAAAATTCTGAAAACAGATGTTGAAATTTTTCCCAAGATAGAAAAAATTATTTTCTTAAATTTGGAATTATGCCCATTTTTCTATTGACAAATTTGCACCACAGGGTATAGAATACACCTATAAAACATTTACAAGGAGTGAATTAAATGAGCGTTGTAACTTTAATCGGTTCTGGACAGATGGCCTCAGCATTGACTTTCCCACTTTACGAAAATGGCCACGAGGTCCGTTTAGTAGGATCTCCCCTCGATAACGAAATTATCGACCGTCTGAGAGAAGATCACTACCATTTCAATTTATTGCGTACCCTGCATGACGGTATTCATTACTATAAAGTGGATCAGGTCACAGAAGCGCTGGAGGGCGCGGACGTGGTGGTCTGCGGCGTGTCCAGCTTCGGTGTGGACTGGTTCCTGAACGAAATTATTCCCATTATCCCAGAAGGCGTCCCGATGATTTCAGTCACCAAGGGAATGCTGGATTTCGAGGACGGGCGGCTTCAGGTTTATCCCGAATACTGGGAAGAACACCTGCCCGAAGGTTCCAAGCTTAAAATTTACGCCATCGGCGGCCCGTGTACCGCCCGCGACCTGGCAGACCACGACCATTCCTTTGTGGGCTTCTGCGGACGTGACATCGAAACCCAGGAAAAGCTCCGGGATATTTTCGCAACCGATTATTATCATATCAGCCTCACCACCGACGTGGTCGGCCTGGAAGCCGCTGTCGCCTTAAAGAACGGCTATGCCCTCGGCACCGCTCTGGCCATCGGCCTCAAAAATATCTGCGGCGATGACGGCATCGCTCATGTCAACTCCAAGGCCGCTTTATTCCAGCAGAGTGTCAAGGAAATGGACGACTTACTGGAACTTGTCGGCGGCAGCCACCGCATGATCATGTTCGCGGCCGGCGACCTGGACGTTACCGTGGCCGGCGGCAGAAGCCGCAGCGTCGGCCAGTATCTGGGCGAAGGCCTGTCCATGGAGGCGATCACCGAAAAGCTGGCCGGACAGACGCTGGAAGCCGTTGTCATTGCCACGCGTACCGCCAAGGCGGTCAAGGCGCTGGCCAAAGCTGGCAAGCTGGATATCGACCAGTTTCCGCTGTTAATGCATGTCGACAAGCTGCTCAACGAAGGGGAAAAGGTCAATATTCCCTGGAAGAAATTTCAAACAATCGAAGCGTAGGGGCATCGCCTGAGCGCAGCAATGGACATCTGAGGGGACAGACAAAATAAGATTATCAATAATGGAGAATTTAGAATTCTCCATTTATTATAGCGGCCTTGTAATCGTTAATCTTTTGACGATCATATTTAAAATACCATTATATCATTACGATGAGGGAGGTAATATTATGGAATATTTAATTGGATTGGATTTGGGGACCGGCAGTGTCAAAACCGTATTGTTTGACCAGAACGGCAGGGAAATCGCGCAGATGGCGCAGGAATACCCGGTTTACCAGCCGAATAACGGCTGGTCCGAGCAGGACCCGGAGGACTGGTACACCGCGGCCATCGCCACCATGCGTTATGTCATTGATGAATCCGGAGTGCCCAGAGACGCCATCAAGGGGATCGGCATGTCGGGCCAGATGATGGGCGCGGTCATGCTGGACGCGGCAGGAAAGCCGCTGCGCCGCGCGATCCTGTGGAACGATGCCCGGACCACCGAATCCTGCGAATCTGTCCGCAGAATCGTTACCGATGAAAAAATGATGGAAATCAACTGTAATCCGGTTCGTCCAGGCCTCACCGCCGCCAAGATCCAGTGGGTTAAGGAAAACGAACCTGAGATTTACGCCAAAACCGCCCATATCCTGCTGCCAAAGGACTACCTGCGCTACCGTCTCACCGGCGAGTACGCCACCGAGGTTTCAGACGCTTCCGCCATGCAGCTGCTGGATGTACGCAACCGCTGCTGGTCCCAGTATATTCTGGACGCCCTCGAAATCAAGGAATCCGTGCTGGGCAAGGTCTACGAATCACCGGATGTTACCGGTACCCTGACAAAGGAAGTGGCCGGGCTTTTAGGCCTTTCTGAAAAGACCGTAGTGGTCGGCGGCGCAGGGGACAACGCAGCCGGCGCTGTGGGCACCGGCGTTGTGGCCACCGGCCGCGCCATGACCACCATCGGCACCTCCGGCACGGTTTTCGCCTATGCCGACGAGCCCATGATGGATAAAAAAGCCCGTGTTTACACTTTCTGTATGGCGGTTCCCGGCGCCTGGCATTTCATGGGGTCGGTCAACTCAGCCGGAAACTCCTTAAAATGGTACCGCAACCTGTTCTATTCCGACGATCAGGAATACGATAAGATCAACCGCGACGCCATGTCCTCTAAGCCAGGGGCCAACAACCTCATCTATATGCCTTACCTCACAGGCGAACAGTCACCGCATTTTGACCTGCAGTGCCGTGCCGGCTTTGTGGGCCTGTCGGCAACCCATACCAAAGCGGACATTACCCGCGCGGTCATGGAAGGCATCACCTACGCCCTGCGTGACGTGCTCACCGCCATCCGTGAATCCGGCATCGAGCCCGCCATCATGCGCATGTGCGGCGGCGGCTCCAAGAGCCCGTTCTGGCGCCAGCTCATGGCCGATATCTACGGCATGCCGGTCTGCCTGCCCGACATGAACTCCGAAAACGCAGCCGCCCTCGGCGCCGCCATTCTGGCCGCTGTGGGAACGGGCATGTACCCAAGCGTTCAGGATGCCTGTGATAAGATCATCGCCATGCGCGCGGAAACCTACGCGCCCAATCCGGCCCTGCGCGCCAAATACGATACGGTCTACACCGCTTTCGATAAGCTTTACCCCCAGCTAAAGGATAATTTTGCAGAGATTTTGAACTTCTAAAACCACTTAAAGAAAAAGGTGACAGAGCATACCTGTCACCTTTTTTTCGTTAAAAGCCAGATGACCGCAGAACCAGAAAAACCCCGTTCCGGAAAAGCTTTCCGGCCGGGGCCAAACACCGGAGCCTAGTGCCCCCGGTGTTTTTCTTTTTTCTTCAGCTGTTTTTGTTCAAAACGCTCAAGCTTCTGTCGTTCTTTTTCTTCGCGGCTTCGGCTTTTATGCATTGCCTTTTGCTGCTCATGCTGGGCTTTCAGGGCCTGCTGGGCCTTGGTGCCCACCCCCTGGCTCTGAAGATGCTTTTTAATGGCCCGCTGCATGCGCTTGGGGTTCAGCCTGCGGCGTTCAGCCGTCTGAATGACAGAAGGGCTGAACCGCAGCCGGTGGTCGTTCCTGAGCAAAAAGTCATAAATCTCATAGTCCTTTGGCTCCGCGCCAAAGGTGATCTTACAGACCTCCAGCCGTTCACCCGACTGGCGCTCATAAACCCCCACCCAAAAGGGTTCCTCAAAAAATACCGTTAAGCGGCTCGAAATTGTGACCATACAGATATCCTCCTTTAAGCAGAATCACCAAAGAACGGACAACCAAGGAGGCAGGTTACTGACGGCGTTGCCGCGCCCGGACTACCGACCGGAGCAGTGTTTTTATCTTTGTAGTTTAATGATAACGGACTTGGCCGGGGAGGTCAAAGTTTTTTTGTTAACCTTAGAAAGAATTGTATAAAAAGTAGTCAACTTAACAGATAAGATTTTTAGAGGGTAATACTTCTGATCTAGCATTGTGGCATCACTCCGGTGAGAAGCGAAAGACCCAAAAGCGATGCAGGCAAGCACTGAGACTTTGTATTTAGGGGGGGCCGGATACCATGTAAGCTTTTGTAGCAGGGTCAGTATTTTTTGAATAATAAAACAGAAAGACACAAATAGTTTTCAAATAAAATTCTTTTAAATCGATATTATTATCTTTTTATGATAATTGAGGAGACTTTTCTTAACAAAAAGCTTAAAAAAGTAATAATGATTTTCAGAAAAATATATAATAGGTCGGGTTAAATGAAAAGGCACCAAATGACAACTCAAAAAGACATGACCAGTTGTAATCGTTAAAATATAGACACTCTAAGAACGTCAAAAACGCTTGACAAACGGTTACAGTACAACTATACTAGTCTCAACTAGTCATGACCACTAATGACGTCGCGGAAGATTCAATTACAGATAAAATTAAAATAATAAAAAGAAAAACTTTCAGCATATAAATAATATGGCTAAAAAGGTATCTGGTGTTGCGGCTTTTTAATACGGACAGAAAATCCGGATACTTCAGCTTAAGAGGCTTTTTATGATATTGCTTAATTGTTGGGAAGTCTGGCCAAAATGGCAAAAAGAAAAGGAGAGAGATATGGAGATTAAATGCAGTTTAAACACCTTCAGAAACACAGACATTACGTTTATAGACAGCGAGAGGGCCTACATCGA
>NZ_JADMVE010000013.1:12901-44593 GCF_015547515.1 Eubacterium sp. 1001713B170207_170306_E7 | reverse complement strand
ACTAATCGGCCGAGGTCTTGATCCCATCAAGACATTTTGAAAATACTCCCAATCTTTATGTTGTTTTGAATGACCAACGCTTTTGTCCAAAGCACAAAGGGCTTTGGTATGAAGCTGAGCGAAAGCGAAGCGAAGGTACAAAAGCTAACGCATTTTTAAAAGAAAAGCATCCCGAATAAAAGAGAAGCGTTTCTTTTAAAAATACGATCCAAACAACCGAATAACAAAGTGAGATTGATCTCGTGATGATGGCGAAGGGGAAACACCTGTTAACATACCGAACACAGAAGTAAAGTCCTTCAGCGCTGAAAGTACTTGGTGGGCAACTGCCTGGGAGGATAGGACATCGCGGGGTCTTTTTGCGTTCAACCTTAAGCCGCGCAAAAAAAGGATGGTGAATGGCCCGTGCAAGTTGACTTGCAAAGGGCCACTCACCATCCTTTTTTTATGGGGCGCAGCCCCCGACTGGAGTGTCCGCAGGACACGGAAGTGCGCGGCCCCACACCCCGAAAGCCTTCCAATACCCGTGCAAACGGAAGTGCGCGGCGCCACACAGCCTTTCCCCCCGAATACGCGTCCGTCAAAAAAGCCCCTTGAGGCCATCGCTCAAGGGGTTAAATATTTAGAAGGAATGATACCCTTCTCTTTGTATTCATTGCCGTGCAGAATGATTCGTCCGCCGATTATTTTGTAAATCCTCGCGGACAGAGGCTCCAGAACAATCTGCTTCAGGTCTTCCTGTTTATTGGCCAGCAGGTCAAGACCCTCGCGGTCCTTTACTGCGCCGTGGCTGAAGCAGCGGCTTTTAACCGCGTTTCGGTTAAACAGGCAGAGGTAGCTTTCATCTGCGAGATCCCGTACATAGGCAAAGACATCGTCCTTGCAGGGCAGCGGATACCACGATCCGCGTTGAAAGGCCTTGTGCTCGGCTCTCAGGGCTGTTATTTTTTTATACCACTCTAAAATTTCCGGCTCTTCATTTCCCCAGGGGTAGGTGCTCCGGTTAAAGGGGTCTTCATAGCCCTGCACGCCGGCTTCATCACCGTAATAGATACAGGGAACACCTGGAAAGGTGAGCTGGATCAGGCTTAAAACCTTCAAACGCCTTTTAGCCAGGTCATACTGCTCCTGCGTCAGGCGGTAGTGCTCTTTGTCGCTTTCTTTAGAAAGTGTGGGCGCCTCGCCCAGAATGGTCAGGATACGCATGCGGTCATGGGAGCCGATGAGGTTCATATTTCCCTTAAACTGCCCTCTGGGATAATTTTCATAAAGGGCCATCATTAAACGCGCGGTTTCCCGGGAGCCCTTGGACCCCATCATAAAGCTAATCAGTGCGTCCCGGAAGGGATAGTTCATGACAGCGTCCAGCTCATGGCCGTAAAAATACCGGCGCAAAACGCCATAGGCCACTTTTCTGGAAGCGTCCTCCCAGACCTCGCCAATGAGAATGGCGTCGTCTTTTTCCTCAAGCATGGCGGTTTTTATGCCCTCGATGAATTCATCGGGCAGCTCGTCCGCCACATCCAGCCGCCATCCGGAAGCGCCGGCTTTCAGCCATTTTCGGATCACTGAATTTTCGCCTTCAAAAATAAAATCCTTGTACGCAGGGGTCAGTTCCTCGACGTTGGGCATTGATTTGACGCCCCACCAGCATTCGTACTCGTTGGGATAATCGCTGAAGCGGTACCAGGAGTAGAAGGGTGAATCCTTTGACTGGTAAGCGCCCGTCCCGGGGTAATTTCCGTATTTATTAAAGTAGATGCTGTCGTCTCCGGTATGGCTGAATACACCGTCTAAAATGACGCGTATGCCGCGTTTTTTAGCTTCGGTGCATAGTTCCTTGAAAAGCTCTGTATTGCCGAATTCCGGGGCAATATGGAGGTAATCTGCCGTATCGTATTTGTGGTTGCTGCCGGATTCAAAAATGGGATTGAGGTATAGAATCGAAATGTTCAGCTCTTTTAAGTAATCGAGCTTTTCGATGATGCCCTGGAGGGTCCCGCCAAAAAAATCCCAGTACTCAATGTTTCCCTGATTGTCACGGAAATAATGGGGGCTGTCGCTCCAGTTCCCGTGAATCAGCGACTGCCTTTTATATTGGGGTTCAAAGGTTTTCTTTTCCCCCTTATTGAAGCGGTCGGGAAAAATCTGATACATGATACCGTCTGTGTACCATGCGGGCATTTCACGCACCTTGTCGTAGAGTGTAATCTGATAGGAGGGGGGAAAGGCTTCGTAAATCTGTCCTTCTCCGCCCAGGGTGTCGTTTTGTGTGCCATAGCAGTAGCTGCGGCCGTTCTGCTCATAACAAAAATCGTACCATAAAATGCCTGGCTGGTCGGGTAATGTGAGTGTATACTCCAGCATGTCAGGAAATTTCGATGGTACCATATCGTAAAAATGCTCGGTTGAATTGTAGTATGTTCTTATTTTTACATTTACACTGTGGGTGGTATAAACACGGATTGTTACCTGGGAGCCTGCCGGAAGTGCTCCGAAAGGCTCCTTAAATCTTAAATCCCAGGAATTGTGTCTAAAATTCATTATGATAGTTTACCTGTTACTTTCTTATAGTAGTATAAATAGGTTTCGGCTGAAAGCTTCCAGTCGAAATTTGATTTTGACGCGTTGGTCATGAGTGTCTTCCACAGCTCAGGCTCATCATAGTACAGTCCGACGGCCCGCTGGAGGGTAAAGAGCATATCATGTGCGTTGTAGGTGGAAAAGCTAAAGCCGTTGCCTTCCTTGGTTTCCTTGTCAAAATAGTGCACGGTGTCCTTCAGGCCCCCGGTTTCCCGGACGACGGGAACAGTGCCGTAGCGCATGGCGATCATCTGTGACAGGCCGCAGGGCTCAAATTTTGACGGCATCAGGAACATGTCGCTGGCGGCGTATATTTTTCGCGAAAGATCTTCGTTGAAATCAATGATGGAGGCCATTTTATCCGGATAGGTGTAGGCAACCTCACGCAGCATGTTTTCATACTGGGCGTCCCCGGTGCCGAGCACGACCATTTGGATGTCCATCTGAAGGATCTCATGGATAACGGCTGCGACGAGATCAAGGCCTTTCTGTTCAACCAGACGTGTGATCATGGAAATCATCGGGACCTTTGGATTAACCGGAAGTCCGAGATAATCCTGAAGCGCGGTTTTATTTTCCGTTTTCTTCTTGTAGGAACGCGTGTAGGGCACAAAGAGCGCCGGGTCTGTCTGAGGGTTATAGACGGTTTCGTCAATGCCGTTCAAAATCCCCACGGTTTTGTAGCTGATGTCGCGCATCACCCCGTCAAGGCCTTCGCCGTAATAGGGGTCCTTGAGCTCCTCGGCGTAGGTCGGGCTCACCGTGGTGACCAAATCGGAGGTATAAAGCGCGCCCTTCATCAGGTTCAGCTTGCGGTAGAACTCCATGGCGGCCGGAAAATAGTCAAGGTTCATAACGCCCTTGAGGTCATCGAAGCCGTAGAGCCCCTGATACTTCATGTTGTGGATCGTAAAGACGGTTTTGGTGTTCAGATAATGCCACTGGTACTGCTCCTTGAGCAGGAATGGGATCAGGGCAGTCTGCCAGTCGTGGCAGTGGAGCACATCCGGATAAAAATCAATATACGGGATGGACTCGAGCACGGCGCGGCAGAAATAAACAAAGCGTTCGCCGTCGTCATAGTAACCATACAGGTTTGGACGGTTGAAATAATATTCGTTGTCCAGGAAATAGTAGGTCACGCCGTCCATTTCATATTGCTGTATACCCACATACTGGTCGCTCAGACCAACCTTGACATAAAAAATATCAATAAGCTTAAAATCCTTTTTATATTCTTCTGGAATACTGGCGTATTTGGGAAGAATAACGCGGATATCAGCCTGATCCTTTGGAAAGGCCTTTGGCAGTGAGCCGATCACATCGCCCAGGCCGCCGCTTTTGGCAAAGGGATAGGCCTCGGTAGCGGCATACAAGATTTTTAATTTATCCATTGTCATATAACCATTCCTTTACTGAGTACGATGGGGTTATCCTTGGTTCCCACCAGAGATGCGTTATCACGGATTTTAACGTCTTTATCAAAAATGACGTAGTTCAGCTTCACGTTGTTTCCGATTTCTGCCTTTTGCATGATAATGCTGTTGGAAATTTCACTGCCATAGCCGATTTTGCTGTCACGGAAGAGGACACTGTGGTAAATTTTCCCCTCAACCTCACAGCCGCTGCCGACAATGGAGTTGCGCACCACGGCCTCGTTCTGGTACAGCGTGGGGTGGTTATCCTTGATTTTGGTGTGGATCGAATTTTCGCTCAGGAAAAGCTCCTTCATGGTGTCAAATTCCAGCAGGTCCATATTGGCCTCGTAATATTTGGCCAGATCGTGAACCCGGTTGATATAACCGGTATGTGGCGCGCCGTACACGTGAAGGGTATCCAGATTGCTTTTAATCATATCCATCAGGTCCCATTCACCGGTCCGCTCGCCAAGCTCCATTAAATCCAGAAGGACCGATTTTTTTATGATCATCATGTCTGCGTAGCAGTGATCCGTCATTTTTTCCTTTTGGTAATGGATACTGGTGATGCGGTATTTATCAAATTCTAAAAAGACGTCGTTGTTTTCAAAGGTAAAGCTTGGCTGAACTCTTTTGAAAATCAGCGTGACATCGCTGTTGTTGGTTTTGTGGATTTTATAGGACGCGTTAAAGCTGAAGCTGGTGACCAGATTGGGCGCGGAGATAACCACGTCCTCGTCACTGCTGTGCTGTAAAAACGCGCGGTTGTTGTATAAATCCCGCAGGTTAATTTTCATGAGATTGCCAAAGCGAACACTGCTGCTGCCTGCCAGAATGGATAAGTCCTGGGTTTTACGGCTTAAGGACCATTCCTTTCCGGTACCGAGATGGTCGATGAGGGAGCTGTATTTATGGGAGCCGACGACACCGACATGGGAGATACCGGAATTTACCATATTGGATAAGGTAAAGTCGATCATGCGGTAACGGCCGCCAAAGGGCAGTGTGCTGATACTGCGGTGCTGGAGCAATTCATTGAGATCTGAGTTATCGCCGTCTACATTTAAAATAATACCAATTGCTTTTTTCATTTCTGAGCACCTCCTATGAATTTAAAACGTGAATTTCTGCCGGGTTGTCACTTTCAGCGGCTACCAGACGGACATCACTCTTTACGTAAGCTCTTGAACCAACAATGCAATTTTCCAGATGCGCGCCATCCTCAATGATCGCGCCGGTGTGGACGATTGAGTTTTTGAGAACGGTATTTTTTTCAATAATAATATCGTGCGAGATGATGGAATTTTCCACTGAGCCGAAAATAACACATCCGTCGCAGATCAGACTGTGTTTTACCACGGCGTCCGGTCCGATAAACTGCGGGTGGCGGCTGGTATTATTTGAGAAAATTCTGAAATTTCGGTCTGTCAGGTCAAAATCACAGGCTGGATTGAGCAGATCCATATTGGCGTCATAATAGCTCTGAATGGTTCCGACATCCTTCCAGTAGCCGGAGAACGGGTAGGCAAAAATACGCTTGCCCTCCTCGTGGAGCATTGGAATGACATTGTGGCCGAAGTCATTTTCGGAATCCGGGTTTTCGGCATCCTCAATCAGGGCCTTGCGCAGGACATCCCAGGTAAAGACATAGATCCCCATGGAGGCCTTGTTGCTTGTGGGTTCCGGGGGTTTTTCCTGGAACTCCAGGATACGCTTTTCGTCATTGGTGTTGACAATCCCAAAACGATGGGCTTCATCCCACGGGACATCCATTACCGCGATGGTTAAATCAGCTGATTTTTGTTTATGGAAGTTGACCATATTGGAGTAATCCATCTTATAGATATGGTCGCCGGACAGGATGAGTACATACTCCGGATCAAAGCTGTCGATAAAGTCGATGTTCTGATAGATGGCGTCCGCTGTGCCGTTATACCAGCGGCCGCCCTTTTGTCCCATGTAAGGCGGCAGGATGCGGACGCCGGCGCCGACCTTGTCAAGGGACCAGGCGCTCCCGTCACTGATATAATTGTTCAGAATATAAGGGCGGTATTGGGTCAGGACACCAACGACATCAATGTCTGAGTTCATACAGTTGCTTAATGGAAAGTCAATAATACGGTATTTACCGCCGAATAAAACGGCAGGCTTAGCGTTGTTAAATGTGAGGGATCCCAGACGGCTTCCTTGTCCTCCAGCTAGGAGCATAGCGACACATTCGGTATTCATAATATTTCCTCCTCGTAATTGAATGATTTGATTTTCCAGATTTCTCTCTGGTAATCGGCAATGGAGCGGTCACTAGAGAACATTCCGGAGTGTGCAATATTGACAGCCGACATTTGCAGCCATCTTTTTTGATCTCTGTACACGGTACCTGAGGTTGACTGGATATCCGCATAAGAGGCAAAGTCTTTAAGTACAAAATAGGTGTCATTATGAATCAAAAGCGAATCATAAATCACCTGGAAGGTCGAGGTGTTGCTGAAAAAGCCGTTGATCAGCTGCTCCAGAACGGTCTGAATCCGCGGATCGGACTCATAAATATCCAGGGAGCGGTAGCCGCCGTGGGCGTTATAGTTCGCAACCTCCACATCTGAGAGGCCAAAGGTAAAGATATTATCCATTCCCACAGCTTCAGCGATCTCGACATTGGCGCCATCCATTGTACCGAGCGTCACGGCGCCGTTCATCATGAACTTCATGTTTCCAGTACCCGAGGCTTCCTTGCCGGCGGTGGATATCTGTTCAGATATTTCGGCGGCAGGATAGATCATCTCTGCAACGGAGACATTAAAGTTTGGTACAAAGACCACCTTTAAGCGGTCGCCGACCGCCGAATCGTTATTGACCTTGTCTGCAATGACGTTGATCAGGCGGATGACCTCCTTGGCGTAATAATAGGATGGTGCGGCCTTGCCGGCAAAAATATAGGTTTTAGGAATAAAATCCATATTTGGGTTTGCCTTGAGCGTGTTGTAAAGATACATGACATGCAGGGCGTTCAACAACTGGCGTTTGTATTCGTGAATCCGCTTGACCTGAATATCAAAGATGGAATCCGGATTCAAATCAATGCCCTGCGTTTTTTTAATATATTTTGCCAGACGGACTTTATTGCTTCGCTTAACCGCCCCCAGCTTTTCACAGAAAGCCGCGTCAGATGTGTAAGGAAGCAGCGCCTGCAGATCGGACAGCTGGTTAGGTTTGGTCCAGCTGTCGCCGATGGTCTCGTTGAGCAGTGTTTTCAGCTGCGGATTGCTGCCTGTCAAGAAACGTCTGGGCGTTACCCCGTTGGTCACAGAGTGAAAACGCTCCGGAAAAACAGCATAGAAATCCTTGAAGGTTTCCTCGCGCAGGATTTTGCTGTGCAATTCCGCCACGCCGTTGACCGAGTGACTGCCGATAATGGCCAGATGTGCCATATGAACCTGGCCGTCCTTTAAAATAGAGATATAATAATTGCGCGCCTCCTGGTCTGGATAGTACCAGTTCATGTCATTGACAAACCGGCGGTTGATTTCGTCGATGATCTGATAGACACGGGGCAGCAGCTCCTTTACCATGTCGATGGGCCATTTTTCCAGGGCCTCGGGCAGTACGGTGTGGTTTGTGAAGCTGATGGATTTGACGGTCATATCCCAGGCCGCGTCCCACTCATAGTTTTCTTCATCAATCAGAATCCGCATGAGCTCTGGAACACAGAGGGCAGGGTGCGTATCATTGATATGGATACAGATTTTATCCGAAAAGCCCTCCATTGACCCGTGATTAAACTTCTTATAACGCCGGACAATCCGCTTCAGGCCGGCGCAGACAAAGAAGTATTCCTGTTTGAGGCGGAGCTGCTTGCCTTCAAAGCCATTGTCGTTGGGGTATAAAATCTGACTGATGGCTTCAGCCTCGGAGCGGCGCTGCATGGCCTTTAAAAAATGTCCCTGATTAAAGGTCGAGAGGTCAAAATCCTCTACCGGCTGGGCGCTCCAGAGGCGGAGGGAGTTAACGGTTTTGTTGTGATAGCCCTGAACCGGGACGTCGTAGGGGACGGCCAGAACAGGCTCATAATTTTCATGAATAAAAACCAGCTTTCCGTTGACCATTTCGGTCCGGACATCCCCTTTGTACTTGACGATAACCGATTTATCGGGCTTTGCGATTTCAAAGGGATAACCGTTTTTCAGCCAGTTGTCCGCCACCTCCACCTGTTCATTATTGATGATTTTCTGTTCAAACAGGCCAAATTTATAACGGATGCCATTTCCATGCCCCGGAAACCCCATGGCGGCGGTTGAATCCAGGAAACAGGCCATAAGCCGCCCCAGACCGCCGTTGCCGAGCGCCGGATCATGTTCCTTTGTCTGAATGGCTTCGTAATCAAGGCCAAGCTCGCCGAGAACTTCGGGCACAACCGTGTCCCATCCGAGATTGTTGATATAGGCCTTAAGGAGCCGGCCGATTAAAAACTCGATGGAGAAAAAATAAATCTGTTTTTCCTCCATCTTGTGAAGGCGGCTGTTATTGGCGGCCCATTCGGCTGTGATTTCTTCCATAACCAGCTCAGCCAATGCTTCGTATTGGTGCTGTGTGGTTGATTCAGAGAAATTTTCGCTGGATACTTCTTCTACTTTTTTTATAAACGCTTTTTTAAAGCTTTCTTTTTCAAGTGTTTTCATCCGGTATCCTTTCCAGAGGGCTACTTTTTCGTTTTAGCGGCGGTCTTGGAGGCAGTCGCCTTTGCGGGCTGCGCCTTGGCAGATTTTTTTACCGCTGCGGCCTTTGCTTTTTTATCCGTCGCGGCGGTCGCCTCAGCCCCTTTAGATGAAGCCGCCGGTTTTGTCTTTTTAACAGCAGTTTTCTTTTTGGCCTTTGACGCGACCCCCTTCAGCACAATTGCTGCAGAGGGGGGGACGTTAAGAGACACGCTGTATGGCTGGTTATGGCAGGGAGTATCCTGCGCTTTTGCGGTCTTTTTGACCGTGAAGCCAGAGCCGCCGTATTTGGGATCATCGCTGTTAAAGACCAGGCGATAGGTTTTTTCAGCCGGTACGCCAATCTGGAAATTGGTGTAGGTCAGCGGGCAGAAGTTGATCAGAATAATCAGGTCATCCTCAGGATGCTTGCCCATCCGTCTGAAAACAAGGATGCTTTGGCCGTTGTTGTCAGCGTCGATCCACTCAAAACCGTCCCAGCCGTGATCCTTTTCCCAGAGCGCGTTCTCACGGGCGTAGAATTTATTCAGATCCTGAATAAAATCCCTGGTCTCGCGGTGCTTGTCGTAATCCAGCATGAACCATTCAAGGGATTCGTAGTAACGCCATTCGGTAAACGGCGCAAACTCATTTCCCATAAAGGTAAGCTTTTTACCGGAATGAAAATACATATACGCGTATAAAAGCCGAAGCTGGTCAAATTTCATTTCATAGGGACCAAACATCTTATCGACAATGGACTTTTTGCCGTGGACAACCTCATCGTGTGACAGCGGCAGAATGAAGTTTTCGCTGAAGGCATAAGCCATCGAGAAGGTCAGCTTTGAATGGAACTGATTTCTGCAGTATGGGTCGGTTTCCATATAAGAGAGGGTATCGTGCATCCATCCCATATCCCACTTCAGGTTAAAGCCAAGGCCGCCGTCGTCCACAGGCCAGCTGACCTTGGGATAAGCGGTGGATTCCTCAGCCGCCATAATGGCAAAGGGGAAATGCTTAAAGATGGCTGTGTTCAGCTTTCTCAGAAAATCAACGGCTTCCAGACTGTCATTTCCGCCGAATTTATTTTTGCGGTACTCATCATCATAGCCGTAGTTTAAATAAATCATGCTGGCCACGCCGTCGATGCGCAGTCCGTCGATATGGTACTGGTCAAACCAGAAATAAGCGTTTGAGATTAAAAAGGTCAGCACCTCGGGCTTGGCGAAATCAAACTCCATGGTGCCCCACTGAGGATGCTCGGTGGCTTCATAAAGGTTGGTGCCGTCCAGCTTATAGAGGCCGTGGGCGTCTTTGCAGAAATGCCCGGGCACCCAGTCCAGAATAACACTGATCCCTGCCTGATGGCAGGCATCGATGAAATGCATTAAGCCCTGAGGCTCGCCATAGCGGCTGGTGGCAGCAAAGTAGCCGGTCAGCTGGTAGCCCCATGACCCGTCAAAGGGATGCTCCATAATGGGCATCAGCTCCACATGGGTATAGTGCATGTCCTTGAGGTAGGGGACCAGCGTGTCAGCCAGCTCATAATAGCTTAAAACCGTTCCGTCCTCATGCGTTCTCCAGCTGCCGAGATGGACCTCATAAATATTGACAGGCTTTGGCTTTGAGGCGGCTTTTTTACGCTGCTCGAGCCATTTTTTATCCTTCCAGGTGTAGCCGTCCAGCTCCCAGAGGATAGAGGCTGTTTTGGGCTTGACCTCAGAGTAAACACCATAAGGATCTGATTTATAGACCGTTTCTCCATGACATTGCGTAATGCAGTATTTATAGAGCTCCCCCTTATTCAGACCGGGAATTGTGCACTCCCATACACCACCGGAGTCTTCTTGTAAAAGCATCGGGTGGGCCTCAGGATTCCAGTCGTTAAAATTGCCAACCACTGAGACGGCCTGAGCATGTGGTGCCCAAAGTCGGAAAACCACACCCTTATCTGTAAAATGAGCGCCAAAAAATTCATAGCTTTTCAGATAAGTTCCCTCGTGAAAAAGGTGGTACGCGATTTTTGGTTTCATAGTCAATCAGTCCTTTCTTAATTACAGGTTATATTATAGGTTATATGTGTAGACTTTAATTGAATATAGTTTAACATAAAAAAGTATAAAAATGTTTTTATATTGATTAATTTAAGTAAAATCTTTTTAATATATTGTACCATGAAATCTAAATTTGTAAACGTTTCATCGAGAAAAAAATACATTTATTTTTCCGCCCAGATTTAAAATGACACAAATGAAATATATTCCGACTAAAAGTGCAAATAATCCACCGAAACTCCCGTACAGCAGGGTATATTTGGAGGAGTGGTTCATAAACATCAAGAAAATACGAAAGGCGATGTTAATACCAAGAGTTGAAAAGACAGCGCCTGGAAGTCCCTGTACAAATCTCAGATGGCGGTCCGGCGCTAAAATATAAACGCAGGTAAACAGAAATACGCTTGTCACCAGGGAAAAAACAAAGGTAAAGAGATTCATTAAAATAATATTAAACCGGTCAATACCTAAGCGTACGAGGATGTACTCGCTGATGGCTTCGCTGAAAACATAGGCGGAGATGATCAATATGATGGAAATAGCGAAGAGAATTGTAAAGAGAAAGGATAAAAGCCAGATTTTTAAATGGCTTCTGCTCTCATGATTGCCATAATTTTGATTCATTCCGGTCATGATCGCCCGGGCGGCCAGTGTCGCAAAGAAAAAAGTGAATAAAACCAGGATGTAGTTGTTGTCCGCCAGATTTCTGGTCAGCGTATCAATTAAGGTACGGACATAATCATAGGAGAGCTGTGGAAGATACTCCTTTAAGACGTCAAAGAGATAGTCCTTAAACTGTACAATGAAGCGGCCGACAAAATTGATTAAAAAGATGATCAGTGGAAAGAAGGCCATGATGATATAAAAGGACATCTGGGCGCAAATACCCCAGAAATCGGTCCTGTCCATGTCCTCTACCATAAAAATAATGAATTCTGTGAGTTTTGAGGTTTTGTTTTTCATGGTTTACCTTCCAATCTTTTTCAGCAAAAACAAGTTAACGACACAGCCAAAGGTCAGCACAATACAAAAAATATATACGACAATAATTAACGAAAAGGGACCTTCGATGGAGCTGAACAGGCTCTCCAGCTGCAGATGGTTTTTTATGAAAGCCTCGTATATCCCGATGATTGAGAGCCAGCCCAGGCTTACAAAGACGCCGCCCGGCAAGGCGAAAAAGAAAGACATCCGGACAGACGGCGCGTACATATAAACCGCAGTGACAAGCAAGGCGATGATCGCGCTGATATAAATCAGGGTAAAGCCCTGCCAGAATTTGATAAAGATATCTGAAAGCCGCAGGTACTCAAAGAAGGAGGTTGATATTTTCTGCGTAAAGATATACAGATAAAAAACCACCAAAATCAGAATGACAAGGATAATCAAATAGAGAATAGCCAGGCCCCAGACCAGAAAATAGTTGCGCTTTTCGGGTATCAGCATCACCTTGTTGATGGTGAGGATCAGGGAACGGACAGCGCACACAGAGGCGTAGAGGATAAAAAACCCAAAGACAATGTTGGCCCAGTGGGAGGTCTGAGGTCCGGCGGCGTTGGCGGCGGCGGTGGTGAAGAGTTCATCCAAAAAGCCGGGAAACAAGACCTTTAGGCTCTCAAGAACCTGGTCGTTGAGGCCCTGTGCAAACCAGCTGAAAAAATTATAGAGCACCATAATAAAAGGAATAAAAGCCAATAAAACCCGATAGGAAAGCTGCGCGGCAAGGTTAAGGATGCTGTAGTTTTTTTTATGGTTTTTTATAAAAAAGTAGAATTCATATAAAAGCTTCATTGGAGGTATTTCCTTCATCTTTGATTTAGAATAATTATACCACGAAAAAGAAAACTATAACAACGAGATTATCAAACAAAAAATAACCGAAAAATGAAGTATACAATTTTAAACCATCTAAAATACTGTATACATCATTTTGGAAATCAAAAAATAATTGATAAAACAGCGATTTCAGGGTTTTCAGTCAAGCTTTAATATGGTAAAATTTGAAAGAATTAAAAATGAAATTGCATAATAGAGTATTTTTTGATATACTAAGGACAAATTTTGAAGGGATGTGACACTGCAATGCTGAAAAAAACAGAAGAGAGGCAGAGTGCTCCGGTGGTGGACGTGCTGGAGCCTCAATTGTATCAAGAGGTGTTTCCCTATGATGAGATCCCCAAAATACGATTTAACAATGCATTTATTCCTTATCACCTGCCCGAAACCATCTGGATCACCGATACCACCTTCAGGGATGGGCAGCAGTCCATGGCTTCTTTTAGCGTGGACCAGATTGTCGGGCTGTTTAAGCTGTTACATGAGCTGGATAACGGCGAAGGGCTCATCCGCCAGTCTGAGTTTTTTCTTTACAGCGAAAAAGACAGAAAGGCGGTCCGGAAATGCCAGGAGCTGGGGTATGCGTTTCCAGAGATCACCTCATGGATTCGCGCAGACGAAAGAGATTTTAAGCTGGTTAAGGAAATGGACATTTCCGAAACCGGCATGTTAATGTCCTGCTCGGACTACCATATTTTCAAAAAGCTTAACATGACCCGGAATGAAGCGATGCAGCATTATCTAACCTTGGCAATGAAAGCGATGGAAGCGGGCATAAAGCCAAGATGCCATCTGGAGGATATTACACGGGCTGATTTTTACGGCTTTGTGGCCCCTCTTGTGAAAAATTTAAAGCGTTTAAGCCAGGAAACAGGAATATCCGTTAAGATAAGAGCCTGCGATACCTTAGGCGTGGGGGTGCCCTACAATGGCACCGAGCTGCCCCGAAGTGTCCCAGGCATTGTTTCAGAGCTGAGAAACCACTGCGGACTTGAACCGGAAGAAATCGAGTGGCACGGGCATAACGATTATCATCACGTGGTAACCACATCGACCGCCTCATGGCTGTACGGCGGGGCAGCGGTCAATACCGCGTTGCTGGGAATTGGCGAGCGGACAGGGAATTGTCCCCTTGAGGCCATGCTTTTTGAATATGCCCAATTGAAGGGCAGTCTTGGAAGGATTAACCTGCCAGTTTTAAATGAGATTGTTCATTTCTTTAAGAAAGAATTAAACTATTCCATAGATCCCAAACGCCCCTTTGTCGGTTCCGAGTTTAACATGACAAAGGCCGGGATTCATGCAGACGGCCTTTTAAAGGATGCGTCGATTTATAATTCCTTTGACACCAGCAGGCTGCTGAACCGGCCGGTAGTGATTAAGATCAATCAAAGCTCTGGCAGCGCGGGGATAGCAGCGTGGATCAACACCTGGTACCATCTGGATGAGACAGGGAAGGTGGACAAACATGACCCGCGGATCGCCATGATAAAGCGCTGGATTGACAGTGTATACGAGGCGGGCAGAACAGAGGCCATCAGCAGTGCAGAGATGGAGCATCAGGTAAAAAAAGCTTTTACTACAGGTATTCATCAGTTTAGTCTGGTAAAATAATACATAAATGATGTATAATAATACAAGAATTAATTTTGAAGGAGATAAAGAATGGGATTAACTTTAACTGAGAAGATTATTAAAGAGCATCTGGTAGTCGGCGAAATGGTCAAAGGGACAGAAATCGGTATTCGTATCGACCAGACCCTGACACAGGATTCCACCGGAACCATGGCTTATATGCAGCTGGAGGCCATGGAGGTACCAAGAGTTAAAACAAAACGCTCATTAGCTTATATTGACCATAATATGCTTCAGGAAGGGCCTGAAAATATGGATGATCACATCTATATTCAAACCGTTGCCAAAAAGCACGGTGTCTATTTTTCAAAGCCGGGCAACGGCATTTGCCACCAGGTAGAAATTGAACGCTTTGGCGTTCCGGGACAGACGCTGCTGGGCTCCGACAGCCATACCCCAACAGGCGGCGGGATCGGCATGCTGGCCATTGGTGCCGGCGGCCTGGATGTAGCGGTGGCCATGGCAGGCGGTGAATACTATATCACCATGCCGGAAGTGGTAAAGGTTGAGCTGACAGGAAAGCTGCGCAAGGGCGTTTCCTCTAAGGATATTATCCTCGAAGTGCTCAGGCAATGTACCGTAAAGGGCGGTATCAACAAAGTCTTTGAATACACTGGAGACGGCGTGAAAACATTGACGGTGCCGGAGCGTGCGACCGTGACCAACATGGGCGCAGAGCTTGGCGCGACCACCTCTGTTTTCCCTTCCGATGACATGACAAAAGCCTTCCTTGAAGCCCAGGGAAGAGGTGGAGACTTCACTGCGCTGTCCGCAGATTCCGACGCGGTTTACGACCAGGTCGTAAAGGTCGACTTAAATACGTTAGAGCCTCTGACAGCCTGCCCGCACAGCCCGGATAAGGTCGTAAAGGTTTCTGAAATTGAAGGTCTCAAGGTCAATCAGGTAGCCATCGGGAGCTGCACGAATTCCTCGTGGCTTGATTTAATGAAAGTAGCGGCTATTTTAAAGGGACAGACCGTTGCGGAAAATGTGCAGCTGGTCATTGCGCCAGGCTCCAAGCAGGTTTTGACCATGCTGGCTGAAAACGGCGCGCTGGCCGATCTTTTAAATGCCGGCGCCAGAATTCTGGAATGTGGCTGCGGACCGTGCATTGGCATGGGGCAGGCGCCGTGTACTGACGGCGTGTCGCTCAGAACCTTCAACCGTAATTTTAAAGGAAGATCCGGAACAGTCAGCGCAGATGTGTATCTTTTGAGCCCGGAAACCGCTGCGATTTCAGCGGTTAAGGGTGTGTTGACGAATCCGCTCGGCAAGGTTGAGCTGCCGGATATCGAAATGCCAAAGGATTTTCTGATCAATGATAACGCGGTGGTTGCGCCGGCGCCTGAGGGAGAAGCGGTGGAAGTCATTAAAGGACCAAATATCAAGCCTTTCCCATTGGCAAAACCCCTTGCGGATACCGTGGAAGGGAAAGCTCTGATCATCGTGGAGGATAATATCACAACAGACCACATTATGCCCTCCAATGCCAAGCTGTTACCGTACCGCTCAAATATCCCATACCTGGCGGATTATTGCCTGGCGCCTTGTGATCCGGAATTCCCGCAGCGCGCAAAGGATAATGATGGAGGCTTCATTATCGGCGGACAGAATTATGGGCAAGGCTCAAGCCGTGAGCATGCCGCTTTAGCGCCCGTTTATCTTGGGATTAAAGGGGTTATCGCGAAATCCTTTGCCCGTATTCACAAAAATAATCTGATCAATAACGGTATCCTACCCATGGTGTTTGAGAATGAAGCAGATTATGACAAGATTTCTCTGGGGGATGATCTGATGATTGATAACGCCAGAGGACAGGTGAATACCGGAAAAATTGTTTTGAAGAATAAAACGAAAAACGAAGAATACCCGCTTTTAATCGAAGTATCTGAACGCCAGAAGGAAATGCTGCAGGCTGGCGGCCTGATCAATTTGATGCGGAGCAAGAATTAAATAGCCGTAATAAAAAATCCCTTTGGTCTTTTGACCAAAGGGATTTTTGTCGTTTATTCCGTGTAATCAGTGCTTTCATTACCGCTATCAGGGGAAGCCGGCTCATCTGAGGAGGAGTTGTCGGATGGCGGGGTATCGTCAGAACTATCCGAGCTGTCATCAGAATTATCGTATGAGTTATTGTATGAATCGCCATAACCGCTGTCGGTTGATGGCGTCGGTTCGGTTGATTCGGTTTCGTTGGATGAATTGGTTGTGTAATCCTGATAAGGAGCATTCGGGTCGATGGTAATCCCTGTCGAGCCGCCAGTTCTGTCTGCGATGTTGTTGCTGATCTTCATAAGCTGATCTGTAGGAGTATAGGTATCAATATCATATAAGAACTTATGAAGCACAACAGCATTGTCCGCTAATGTGTTAGGCACGAGATACCAGACTTCATCAATCATATCGCCAAAGGAAAGCTCATCGGTAGGAACCCTGAAATCTAAAAATGTTTTGTTTTCCAGCGCCATAAAAGCCTTGGCATAAGTTGTCATTTCCTGTAAGGATAAGGATGTAGTTACATAGGGGTAAACCTTGCTTAAGAGGTTAAGTCCAGTAAAAATATCAACATTGAATGCCTTTTGGACAATCTGTTCAACGACCTCGCGCTGGCGCTGCGTGCGCATATAGTCACTGTCACTATAGCGGTTCCGGCAGAAAGCGAGGGCTTGAACGCCAGTGACGGTTTGTACACCGGTATGCTCCAAAAATGGATCAGACTTTTTAACTTTGTCGTTCACATCCATGATATACTGATTGGTCCAATAAAGAATAGAATCATCAGCAATGTTTACATCAACACCCCCCAAGGCGTCGACGGTATCGACGAGACAGTCAAAATTAACAGTGACATAATCGGTGATGTTTAAGTCGAAATTTTCATTTAAGGTTTTAACCGCGAGGGCGGCGCCGCCGTAATCATAGGCAGAATTGATCTTCTCATAGCTTACATCATTCTTTTTGCTTTCTGGTATTTTAACCATCAAATCACGCATGACGGAGGTTACTTTAATGTTACCGGTTTTAAAATTAAGTGTGGCGATCATGATGGTGTCTGAGCGGTCTCCGTCAACATCGTCACGGCCGTCAAGACCAAAAACAGCAATGTTAACAACATCCTCATCTAATAAATCATTGATGTTAAGATCGCTTTCATCCAGCTGCTCACCGGCAATTCCATGCAAAATGCTGAACCCATATACGGCGCCGCTGCCAACCACAATGATCAGGCAGACCAAGATGATGCACAATACTTTCTTTTTTAATGTCATATAAAATCCTCTCAAAATTTTAATAATACATATTGTGTGTAAATCAGAACATAAAGGCAATTTAAGCTTATTAATTATAACATAATTTTGATACAAATTGGATACATTTTTAAGAAAATTAAGAAAAAAAATAGACAAACACAGGCTTGTGCAGTATAATAATATAGATTTAGTCCGCATAAAAGAATAAAAAAAGGTGAAATATATGAAAGTACTTGTAACAGGAAGCAACGGCCAGCTGGGCCGGGAACTGAGTATTCAACTTAAAGACAAGAATATTAGTTTTGTTGGTTATGATATCCCCGAATTTGACATTACAGACAAAGCTGCAATCAGCAAGATTATCACAGACGAAGAACCAGATGTTATCATTAACTGTGGTGCCATGACAAATGTGGATGGCTGTGAAACAAACAGAGAAGCTGCCTTTAAAATAAACGCAGATGGACCCCAAAACCTTGCGGAGATCGCGGCAGAAAAAGATATCGTTTTGGTACAGGTTTCAACAGATTATGTCTTTGACGGTGAAGGAATTGCCCAAAATGGACAGCTTCGTCCCTATGTAGAAACAGACCCCATTGACCCTAAAACAGTATACGGCGACAGTAAGGCTGCGGGTGAAAAATATGTGGAAGAGGCAATGGACAAATATTTTATTGTCCGTACAGCCTGGCTCTATGGTGATGGTAATAACTTTGTGAAAACCATGCTGAGACTGGCGGAAAATCATCCTCAGATTACCGTGGTCAGCGATCAGATAGGGTCACCCACCAGCACCGTTGATCTTGCCCGGGCAATCCTTGAGTTGATCCAGACCGATGCCTACGGGATTTATCACGGAACCTGTGAGGGCCAGTGCAGCTGGTATGATTTCGCGGTTGCCATTTTTGAGAAAAGCGGCGTAAAGGTTGATGTTAAGCCAGTAAGTTCAGAAGAATATGCCAGTCCAACACCCAGGCCGCATTATTCTGTGTTAAGAAATAAGGGTCTGGAGGATTTGAAAATCAATGTTTTCAGACCGTGGGAAGAAGCTTTGACTGAATACTTGAAATGGTTAAAAGAAAATTGATCGAATAGAGTTAAGGAGAGAGATATGAAAGGAATTATTTTAGCCGGAGGATCTGGAACACGTTTATACCCCATCACCCGGGCAGTGTCCAAGCAATTACTGCCAATTTATGATAAGCCGATGATTTACTATCCGCTGTCAACGTTGATGCTGGCAGGGATTAAAGATATTTTGATTATTTCCACCCCCCATGATCTGCCAATGTTTGAACGCTTATTTGGAACAGGTGAGGAGCTGGGATTAAACTTCTCATATAAAGTTCAGGAAGCGCCAAACGGTCTGGCAGAAGCCTTTATTATCGGCGAAGAGTTTATTGGAGATGACAAGGTTGCTCTGGTTTTGGGCGATAATATTTTTTACGGACAGGGCTTCACAAAGTCGCTTGCAGCCGCCGCAGAGCTTGAAAAGGGCGCTGTGATCTTTGGCTATCCGGTAACAGACCCAGAGCGCTATGGCGTCGTTGAGTTTGCGGAGGATGGCAGCGTCATATCCATTGAGGAAAAGCCAGCAGAACCAAAATCCAATTTTGCAGTGCCAGGCCTTTATTTCTATGATAACGACGTAGTGGAGATTGCCAAGAATATTAAACCCTCGCCGAGAGGAGAGCTTGAAATTACGACCGTTAATGAGACCTATCTAAAACGCGGCGACTTAAAGGTTGAGCTTTTCAGCCGGGGAATGGCATGGCTGGATACCGGAACGCATGACAGTCTGATTGAGGCGTCTAATTTTGTGGAGACCATTCAGAAAAGACAGGGCCTTTTTGTTTCCTGTGTGGAAGAGATTGCCTACACCAAAGGGTTTATCAATCAGGAACAGCTTCTGAAACTGGCAGATCCCCTTAAAAAAACAGCCTATGGACAGTACTTAATCAACCGGGCAAACGAGAAAAGAGGCGTGAACTAATGGCAGCCATAACAGTAACAAAAACTCAGATTGAAGGACTGGTAATTGTTCAGCCCTCCGTTTTTGGAGATGAACGCGGTTACTTCATGGAAAGCTACAATAAGGAAGAATTTGAAAAGCAGGGCCTCGACATGACCTTTATTCAGGACAATGAATCAAAGTCTAAAAAGGGTGTGCTGAGAGGGCTCCATTTTCAAAGAAAATATTCCCAGGGAAAACTGGTGCGCTGTACCCAGGGCGCCGTATGGGATGTGGGGGTTGACCTGAGAAAAGGATCGCCAACCTACGGTGAGTGGGCCGGCGTTGAACTGAGCGCAGAAAATAAAACCATGTTTTACATTCCAGAAGGCTTTGCCCATGGCTTTGTCGTCTTATCAGACGAAGCGACCTTCAATTATAAATGCACAAATTTATACGCGCCAGAATACGATGGCGGAATACGATGGAATGACCCGGATATTGGTGTTGAATGGCCTGTTGAGGGGTTAGAACTGCTGTTATCCGAAAAAGATCAGAAACAGCCATTTTTAAAAGATATCAAAGATACGTTAGAATTTTAAGAGGAGTTTAAAGATTGAAAACAGTATTAGTGACCGGCGGCGCCGGATTTATTGGCTCGAACTTTGTAAAATACATGCTGGATCAGCATAAGGATTATAAGATTGTCAATCTGGATTTGTTAACCTACGCGGGAAATCTGGAAAACTTGACCGACATTGAGGATAATCCGAATTATGAATTTGTAAAAGGGGATATTGCGGATCGTTCCTTTATAAATGATCTGTTTGAAAAATATCATTTTGATTTAGTGGTTAACTTTGCCGCAGAATCGCATGTGGACCGAAGTATTGAAAATCCGGAAATCTTTGTGCAGACCAACGTAATGGGAACCCAGGTTCTGCTGGATGCCGCGAAGAATCTCTGGCAGACAGGAAAAGATGAAAATGGCTATCCAACTTATCGAGAAGGCGTAAAATACCTTCAGGTTTCTACCGATGAAGTTTACGGCGCCCTCGGAAAAACAGGAATGTTTACCGAGACAACACCGATTCAGCCAAACAGCCCTTATTCTTCTTCTAAAGCCGGCGCAGACCTCTTGGTACGGGCGTATGGAAATACTTTTAAATTTCCAATGAATATTACCCGTTGCTCTAATAACTATGGTCCATACCAGTTTCCGGAAAAGCTGATTCCACTTATGATTTCTAATGTGGTTGAGCTTAAAAATCTGCCGATTTACGGCGATGGTATGCAGATCAGAGACTGGTTACATGTAAAAGACCACTGTAGCGGCATTGATACCGTACTGCATAAAGGCCGTCTGGGTGAAGTGTATAATATCGGCGGCAACAATGAAAAGGCAAATATCCAGATTATTGACCTGATCATTGCCAATGTCAAAGAAAAATTAAGCAATGACCAGTATAATGGTATTGACACAGATGCTTCCAAGATTTCAGATGATCTGAAAATCCATGTGGAGGATCGTTTAGGCCATGACCGCCGTTATGCCATTGATAACACAAAGATCACAACCGAACTCGGCTGGTCGCCATCCTATACCTTTGAACAGGGTATTGTTGAGACCATTGACTGGTATCTAAACAATCAGGATTGGTTAAAACAGGTGAAGTCCGGCGGATACCAGGAATACTATGAGAAGATGTATTCTAAGAAATAAAAATAAAAAATGAGAATAAGACTGCCGCTGACTGTTGCTAATAGCATATACAGCGGCAGATTTGTTTTATAAGAGGAGCAGTTGATTTATGTTTAAAGATTTTTTTGCTTTTTTTCGGGATATTTACCGGAATAAGAGGCTTTTATTAAGGTTCTCTCTGAACGATTTTAAAGCAAAGTATGCGGGATCCTTTTTAGGTGTTTTTTGGGCTTTTATCAATCCAATGGTGACAATTGTTGTTTATTGGTTTGTCTTTGAAAAAGGTTTAAAAGCTGGAATGACTGATGGGAGTATTCCTTTTATTTTATATTTGACTACAGGGATTATCACTTGGTTTTTCTTTTCAGACACATTGATGTCAGCAACAAATTGTTTCAGAGAATATAGTTATTTAGTTAAAAAAGTAGTATTTAATATTAAAATATTACCAACAGCAAAACTGATGTCAAATCTATATACACACTTCTTTTTTATTGGAATAGCTTTTATTCTCACGACTATTTATGGTTTCTATCCAACAGTATATAGTTTACAAATTATTTATTATCTTTTTTGTTTAGTCATGTTTTTGACAGGTTTAACTTGGATTACGGCATCGATTCAACCGTTTTTTTCGGATATTACACAGTTAATAAATGTTGTAATGCAGGTTCTAATGTGGGGAACGCCAATTTTGTGGGATATTAAGCAGTTCCCACCGCAGTTTACAATGTTCTTTAAGTTGAATCCTTTGTTTTATATTGTACAGGGTTACCGAGATTCTTTTTTTGGAAAGGCTTGGATTTGGGATCATTGGCAAATGACCATATATTTTTGGTGCTTCACATTAGTGATGATGATTATTGGCTCTGTAGTGTATAATCGGCTGAGACCGCATTTTTCGGATGTTTTATGATAGATTGGAGAATAATATGTCAGAATCAGCAATAAAAATTGATCATTTAACAAAGGTATATCATTTGTATAAAAATCCTAAAGATCGTTTAAGAGAAGCCTTTGCAATCAATAAAAATAAAAAATATCATGATGATTTTTATGCGCTTAAGGATATTTCTTTGGAAGTTAAAGAAGGAGAGTGTTACGGAATCATTGGAAAAAATGGATCTGGGAAATCTACTCTTTTGAAAATAATCACAGGGGTTCTCTCACCATCCGAGGGAAAACTCGAAATTAACGGACGAATTTCTGCATTACTCGAATTAGGTGCTGGATTCAATCAGGAGTACACTGGTATTGAGAACATTTATTTAAATGGCGATATTATGGGTTATTCAAAAGAAGAGATAGAAGAAAGAATACCGGAGATTTTAGAGTTTGCGGATATTGGAGACCATATATATCAGCCTGTAAAAACTTACTCGAGCGGGATGTTTGTAAGGCTGGCTTTTGCTCTGGCTATTAATGTTGATCCTGAGATTTTGATTGTAGATGAGGCCCTCAGTGTCGGTGACGCTTTTTTTCAATTGAAATGCTATAAAAAATTTACTGAATTTAAAAAACGGGGCAAAACGATTGTGTTTGTAACACATGATTTGAGCAGTGTTATTAAGTATTGTGATCGCGTTATGGTAATTAACGAAGGGGAAACGATAGAAGAAGGCGGTGCCCGGGAAATGGTTGACCTTTACAAGCAGATATTGGTTGATCAGGAAACATCAAAAAATAGAACAATTGAAAACCAAGAAAATGGTGAACAGCAGGAGGCGAACAGACTCCCTTTAGTCAGTAATATTCGTTTAAATGAAGATATTTTGGAATATGGAACAAAACAGGCTGAGATCGTTGAACTAAATGTTTACGATGAAAACCAAAAACCATGTCAGCAGGTAGAAAAGTTCCAAGAAATAGATATACGTTTTAAAGTTAAATTTAATGAAGAAATTCACGATCCTATTGTTGCGCTGACTTTCAAAAATATTAAAGGAACCGAGATTACGGGCACAAATAACATGTACGAAGGATTAGATGGATTTGTTGCAGAGCCTGGTGATATTTATGAGGCCTCTTTTAAACAAAAGATTCCTTTCCAAAGTGGAGCTTATTTTGTATCATTGGGATGTACGGGACTGGATGTCAAGGGGAATTTTACCGTTTTTCATCGATATTATGATGTAGTTGAATTAAATGTTGTCTCAATGAAAGATACAGTGGGATTTTTTGATACGGATACACATGTCAAACTAGAAAAAATAAATGGATAATTGAGGAAGAGGAAAAGAAAATGGCTATTTTAAATCTAGATTATTGTAATAATGAGGGTGGATACAGTGATGGTGAAATTGAATCTGAGTTGTTGCAAATAGTCAAAGAAAGTGATGATTATAACGAGATTTTAAAAAAAGATGATCGCTGGCCTGTTTTTTACCATTTAAGTCCATTACGGGAAAATGTATTTAATTGGTATCCGTTTAAAAAAGAGGCTTCTTTGTTAGAAATAGGGAGTGGCTGCGGCGCGTTAACGGGACTTTTTTGTTCAAAAGTAAAAGAAGTAAAGTCTATAGAACTGACCAAAATTCGAGGAAAAATTAATTATGAACGAAATAAAAAACATACAAATTTAGAGTTGATTATCGGTAATTTCAACAGAATTCCCTTGGAAGAAAAATTTGATTATATTATTTTAAATGGGGTGTTGGAATATGCTGGCAGTTTCACAGAAACAGAAGATCCATATACTGATTTTCTAAAAAAAGTAAAAACTTTTTTAAAACCAAATGGTATCTTGCTAATTGCAATCGAGAATAGATTTGGCATCAAATATTTTAATGGAGCAGTTGAAGATCATACGTCACGGCTGTTTAGCGGTATTAATAATTATACAGGAATAAATTCTGTCAAGACTTTTACCAAAGGCGAATTGAGTGAACTTTTAAATGATGCTGGATTTAATGATTTCAAGTATTATTATCCAGTTCCAGATTATAAATTTCCCGAAGTGCTTTATACAGATAAATCTTTAGATCTAATGAATTTTAATATACGAAATAACGTTTATAATGCCAATCGTCTATTGTTTTACAATGAAGAAGAAGTCCAAAATACCTTAACAAAAGAAGGAATTGTTGAGCATTTTTTTAATTCATTTATTGTTGAAGTTTTTAATGGCGAAAAAGATACTGATAATGATAATATTATTTATGCAAAATTTAATAATGACAGAAAAGACAGATTTAAAATATCTACAAAGATAATTGAAAATGATAAAAATTTAAAAGTAGAAAAAAGCGCAATGAATTATAAGGCTCAAAGACATCTTGATTGGATGATGCGTTATTATAACAATCAAAAAGAGATTGGAGGATTTATTAATACACCGCTACAAGAGAAAGATGATACTGTGTTTATGCCATTTATTAATGGTGAGACGCTTGAAAAAATATTATTATCTTTTCTTAAGAAAAAAGAAAAAAAATCCTTTGAAAGGGCTATTTTTGATTTTGCGCATGAATTGCTACTAGAAGCTGAACCCAAAAAGGACTATTTTACGGAAGAATTTGCAAAAGTTTTTGGTGAAACCTCCTACGATCGAATGCTAAACTGCAAAAAAAATGTAAATATTGATTTGATCTTTCCTAATATTTTGATAGAAAAGGGAAAAGGATACATCATTGATTATGAATGGGTCTTTGATTTTTGGATTCCTCAAGAGTTCGTCATATGGCGAAGTATTTATTACTTATACTTGGGAAACGAACTTATAAAGAAATATTATCCGTTAGAAGAGTTATTGTCATTAGTTGATATTGATCAGGAAATGCACGAGATTTTTCAAAAATGGGATTTATTTTTTGGAAATACATACGTGCGTGAAGATGTCTCGCAAAGATATGAAAAACTGAAAATTCCAGTTCAAAGAGAATTGAATAAATTACTGAAAAGTATAGATCTAACTTCTTCATTATATATTAATACGGGAAATGGATTTAATGAAAATGAGAGGTTAGATTGTGAAATGATGTTGAATAATCATTGTTTTGATGTCGACTTTGATCTTTCATCATTTGCTGAAAAAAGAATACGTGAGCTTCGTTGGGATCCTTTGGAAAGTGCCTGTAAAATAAATAACTTAAAAATAAGCGAAGCAAATGGAAAAAACGATTTGGAGCTAATTCCATTAAATAATACATATTTTGACAAAGAGGGAGAATACTTTTTAACAAACGATCCTTTTTATGGTCTGTATGGAGATTATGAAGAAATATCAAATATCCGAATTAGCGGAAAAATAGAGGTGTTTGATGAAAATGGAATGTTCGAGGTAGCAGGGCTTTTAAAAAAAGAGATAGATCATCAAAAAGAAAGATTAGAAGACTTAGTTCAACAGTTGGAAACACAAAAGGAAGCAACCAAACGGTATACATTAATGTATGAAGAAATTTCAAACAGTCATATATGGAAAGCCACGACCCCTATAAGAAAAATTATTGATAAAATCAAATGAGGAAATATTGTGAAAAATAAATTTTTAAATAGCTTATATTTTAATGCAGAAAGATACCATGCTAAGTATAATAAAAAGGAAAATCTTTTTTGCTATAATATAGATAATATGGACTATAAAGAAAATGTTGTTATAGTCAAAGGCTGGGGTTTTTCCAGAGAGACAAAAAAGCCGCTTGAATTTGAATTGCCCAGAACAGAAGGGAAAGCCATTTGTTTTCTTCGTAAAGAAAGAGAAGATGTTAATGATGCCTACAATATTCCTAAAAACGAAAAACTGGGATTTGAGATTAAAATTGCTGCTAAGAAAAAAAGAAATAGTTTGAATTTAGTATTAAAAAATAATGAAGGAGTAGCACTGAATATTAAAATTGAGAAATCAAAAATTGGCAAGTTTGATAATTTGAAATTTATGAAGAACTCACTTCTTTTGTTTAAAAATGAAGGTGCCAGAGAAGCAATTAAAAGAATTAAGCGCCAAGGAAAAACCATTTGGAATGAATATGATTTGTGGATATATAAAAATGAAGTTTACAATCTTGAACAGATAAACGGTGAGATGGAGTGTTTTAAGATACAGCCTAAAATTTCCATTGTTGTCCCTGTTTATAATGTAGCGGAAGAATGGCTTCGGAAAAATATTGAGTCTGTTCAGAAACAATTCTATCATAACTGGGAATTATGCCTTGCGGACGATTGCTCACCATCACCACATATAAAACAAGTATTGTTGGAGTATGCTGAAAAAGATAAACGCATAAAAGTTGTCTTCCGAAAGGAAAATGGGCATATTTCTGAAGCGACGAATTCAGCTATTGAATTGGCAACAGGCGATTATATTGGTTTTATGGACAATGATGATGAGCTGGCGCCAGCAGCATTGTATGAATATGTTAAACTTATTAACGAGAATACAAATGCAGAATTTATTTATTGTGATGAAGATATGATCGACATGTCGGGAAGAAGATTTAATCCGTTTTTTAAATCTTCATGGAATTCTGAACTTTTGCTGGGACATAATTATATTACACATTTTGTGGTTGTGAAAAGAGATTTGCTGGAAAAAGCCGGAAAACTTCGGAGCGAAGTTAATGGCAGTCAGGATTATGATTTTGTCTTAAGAGCCACAGAATTGACAGAAAACATCTATCATATACCTAAAATACTTTATCATTGGCGCACGATTGAAGGCTCTGTTGCTGAAAACCCCGAAGCTAAAAATTATGCTTATGTATCAGGGCAAAAAGCCTTAAAAGACGCTTTAGAGCGGAGAGAAATAGAGGGTGATGTCGCAATAGGAGATAGTTATGGAACTTACAAAATCAACTATCATTTTCCTAAAAAGCCTTTCGTATCTGTTATTATGGTAAATCGGCCTGGAAATGAAGGTTTAAGTACGAAGTGCTTACAATCTATTTTAGAACTTACAGAATATGGAGCTTATGAAATCATTGCGGTTAATTTTGATGATAGTACCATTTCGGATATTAACGGACGCATCCATTTTATATTTAACAATGCAAACAGGACGTTTGATCAGCTTCGAAACTATGCGGCTAAAAAATCGGTTGGAGAATATCTTGTTTTCCTTGACAGTACGGTAAAACCAGAAAACAAACAATGGCTTAGTGAACTGGTGAATGAAACAATTGACTACGATACTGGATTAGTGGGTGGAAAAATTCTTGATAGTAAAAAACAGGTTCTTAATGCGGGAATGTGGTTTGAGTTTGATACAAAAAAAGTACATTATACGCATCGAGGATGTCAGGCTGATAATATAGGCTATTATTATCGGCTTGTTCTTCCGCAGAATGTTTTTGCAGTTAGTGACGAATGTATGCTGATTAAAAAAAATATTTTTGAACAAATAGATGGTTTTTCTGAAAATTTGGAGTTCCCGCTTACGGCGATTGATTTATGCTTAAAGGTTGATGGAATAGGAAAAAAAATTGTGTGGACACCTTACGCTGAAGTTATGCAAATGAAAAAAAGAGTTGAAAAATTGTCTGAAGAGGATTTTGATCATTTTGTTAAGAAATGGTCTGAGGACATATGCAACGATCCTTATACAAATCCTTATTTAATTAACAATAGAATATAAGGAAACAAGTATGAAAAGAGATATAAATATATTTATTGACAGCATCATGAAAGATGATGATAAAAAAACGATTGCCCTTCAGGGATGGGGAATCAATGAAAAAGACAGAACCCCACTAAAACCCAATGTCAAAAAAAATGATAATATTGTTTCTGTAGTAATCAAGGAAAAGTACCGTGGCGATATCAATGGTTTATACAACCTTTCGGTCGAAACAAATTGTGGTTTTCTAATCATCATTCAGGTCAAAAGATTCGAAGGCATGGTCAGAGTTCAATTCAACAGCCATGATGAGCACAGACGTATAAGTCTTAATTTAAAGAGACCTTATAAGCTGACAAATGAGTTTGGCAGTCCGTTAAGCGGTCTATATTTGAAGTTCAAAAGAGGCGCCAATTATTTCCGTAGAAATGGTTTTATCAATACTTTGAGAAAGGCCAAAATTGAACTTGGCAAGTCAACAGCTTCTCAGTATGAGGATTGGATTAAGAAAAATGAGAATGACGAACCAGAAGTTATTTTAAAAGAGATTGAAAACTTTAAATACCAGCCTAAAATATCCATTGTTATGCCGGTATATAATGTAGAAAAAATTTGGCTGGAAAAGTGCATTAATTCAGTAAAAGAGCAGTATTACCAGAATTGGGAGCTTTGTATTGCAGATGATTGTTCGACTAAACCCCATGTGAAACCAATGCTGGAAGACTACTGCAAAAATGATGATCGAATAAAGGTTGTTTTTCGGACAGAGAATGGGCATATTTGCGAAGCGACAAATTCAGCGCTCTCTATAGTGACTGGTGAGTTTATCGGGCTTCTTGACAATGATGATGAGTTGGCGCCTTTTGCTTTATATGAAATTGTAAAATTACTAAATAAAAATTCTGAGTTAGATTTAGTTTACAGTGATGAAGATAAAATTGACAAATTTGGAAAACGCTCAGAAGCAGTATTTAAAAGCGACTGGTCACCAGATATGCTCATGGGGACAAATTATATTTGTCATTTTGGGGTATATCGAAAAACGATTGTGGATGAAATTGGTGGATTTAGAAAGGGGTATGAAGGAGCTCAAGATTATGATCTGGTTCTACGTTTTACAGAAAAAACAGATAAAATCGGTCATGTTCCGCGGGTTTTATATCACTGGAGAATGTTAGAAACCTCTACTGCCGTCAATCAGGATTCAAAAAATTATGCCTTTGAAGCTGGAAAAAAAGCATTAGAGGATGCGCTTAGAAGAAGGAATATTGAAGGAACAGTAGAGCACGGACAAGGGCTTGGTCTTTACGATGTTAGATATAAAATAATAAAAGCTGAACTCGTTTCAATTATTATACCTACAAGAGATGGTTACGACGATTTAAAAAAATGTGTTGATTCGATTGTTGAATTGACAACGTATCCCAACTATGAAATTATTATAGCAGATAATGGAAGTACAGATGAAAGAGTGCTGAGCTTGTTTGAGGACTATAAGGAAAATTTGAAAAATTGTTTTCAAGTGGTGCGTATTGACATACCATTCAATTTTTCAAAAATAAATAATATAGCAGCAAAAGAATCGAAGGGGAAATATCTATTATTTTTAAATAACGACACTAAAGTTTTGACAAAGGACTGGATTGATAAAATGGTTTCATTTGCTCAGTTTGATCGTATAGGAGCCGTTGGCGCTAAGCTTTGTTATGCGGATAATACCATTCAACATGCCGGTGTAATATTAGGAATGGGCGGAGCCGCAGGACATGGACATCTGGATTTTCCAAGAGATGATTTTGGATACTTTGGACGTTTAGCGATCAACTGCAATTATTCTGCGGTTACAGCGGCTTGTATGATGGTTAAGAAATCAGATTTCGAGGCGGTGCAGGGTTTTAATGAAGAATTGAGCATCGCATTTAACGATGTGGATTTCTGTTTAAGGCTGATGGAACACGGCAAGAATAATGTCTGGCTCCATAACGTTATCTTATACCATTATGAATCTAAATCAAGAGGGATGGAAAATACTGTTGAAAAACAGCAGCGGTTTAACGAAGAAGCAGATTATATGTATAGACAGTGGAAAAAATATATTTTAAATGATCCCTACTATAATCCGAATTTGGTTAGAAATAATGGAAATTATTCTTTAAATATGAACTAACGAACAGAGACATCTTAAAAATTTAAAAAAATTTTGAGATGTCTTTTTTATATTAAGTATAATTGACGAATAAAAGGTAATATAATATAATTCAATCATGGGAAGCTAGGCTCTAAATAAGCAAGTTTTCTAAATTTTGAAGAAAGGAGGAAATTATTTGCAAAGAGAAAAAGAAAAAAAGAACCATATTGTGGTTACCATGTCGATATTGTTGCTGTTTTTGTTTAGTTTCATAATTTCTGGTTTTCCAGTATATGCACGTTCACCGGTGATTGTTATCCAACCTGGACACAGTGTAGGTTATGACCCAGGCGCGACGAATTCCAGTACAGGCATAGAAGAAGCAAATGTCAATGCGGCTGTTGCAGGTAAAGTTGCTACTAAACTTAAACAACTGGGATATACTGTTTACTTAACTCATCCTGTTGCAGATTGTTCTGTACAGTCTCTGATGACGAATGCAGAAGCTAATTCTTTATCAAATGTTGCAAATGCTATTAATAAAATAAAGCCAGATCTTGCAATTAGCGTCCATCATAACTCAGGTGGTTCGACTGCAAGTGGTTATGAGTTTTATTGGAGCAGCTATCGTGATTTTGATCAAGAAGGTGTTTATGAGGTTTCTGGTCTTTGGGCTGGAGATACGGCCTTCAGAGATAGCACCCCTTGCTGGGCAGCACAGGAATCAAAAGTTTTTGCTTCTGTTCTGGAAAGAAATTTTAATGGAATTGGAATTGACCACCGAAAGACAGTGGAAAGAGACGACTATGTTCAAGCACATGTAACTTGCCCTTCTGTTTTAATTGAAGGCGGTTTTATTTCCAATCCATCCGAATCATTGTTGCTGGCATCGGATGCTTTTCGGGAAAAGATGAGCGGAAGGATTGTTAACAGTGTCAGCGAATATTTTGGCGGCGCCACCAAGGACGAAAAAGCCCCTACAGCTGATAGCGTTACAACGCCTGAATCGCCAACGACTAATGCTGTGTTTACAGTTACAGCGAATGGCGTAAAAGATGATCTTTCCGGTGTTAGTGATGTAAGAGTTGCGATTTGGTCTTTTGAGAATGGTCAAGACGATTTGCAATGGTACCCAGCCCAAAATGATGGGCAAGGTAATTGGAGCGCTAAAATCGATATTAAAGATCATAATAATGAAGTAGGTTACTATGCTGCTCATTTTTATGCGACCGATAATATTGGGAATGATGGTTTTTTAGGCGGAGTAAATGTGCTTGTAACAGTAGACAATAGTAATCCGACGGGACTCTCGAGTAAACTTTTAAATGCAAATCAATTCAAAGTACATTTTAAAGATTTTAAAGACTATACCGATGTTTTATTTCCGGTATGGAGTATAAATAATGGACAGGAGGATCTGATTTGGTATAGTGGTATACGACAGACGGATGGTGGATATGCTGTTATCGTTAATAATAAAGACCATGGATATGATACAGGGCATTACGCGGTTCATGCCTATGGAAAAGACAACAATGGGAAGGAAACATTGCTGGGAACCACCAGTATAAATGTTCCGGGGATGACAGCAGGGAGCGTAGTGGCCAGTGCGGTAGAAAACGAACAGTTTACAGTTACCGTAAAAGACATCAGTGCACCGTCAGGGATCAGCGAGATAATGGTACCGGTATGGAGTGCGAGTAACGGGCAAGATGACCTGATCTGGTATAAGGCCCAAAGACAAAGTGATGGAAGTTATAAAGCAACCATTAAGCTGAAAGACCATGGATATGATACAGGGCATTACGCGGTTCATGCCTATGGAAAAGACAACAATGGGAAGGAAACATTGCTGGGAACCACCAGTATAAATGTTCCGGGGATGACAGCAGGGAG
>NZ_JADMVE010000013.1:0-12892 GCF_015547515.1 Eubacterium sp. 1001713B170207_170306_E7 | reverse complement strand
CTATGGAAAAGACAACAATGGGAAGGAAACATTGCTGGGAACCACCAGTATAAATGTTCCGGGGATGACAGCAGGGAGCGTAGTGGCCAGTGCGGTAGAAAACGAACAGTTTACAGTTACCGTAAAAGACATCAGTGCACCGTCAGGGATCAGCGAGATAATGGTACCGGTATGGAGTACGAGTAACGGGCAAGATGACCTGATCTGGTATAAGACCCAAAGACAAAGTGATGGAAGTTATAAAGCAACCATTAAGCTGAAAGACCATGGATATGATACAGGGTATTATGCGGTTCATGCCTATGGAAAAGACGATAATGGGAAGGAAACATTGCTAGGAACCACAGGTATAAATGTTATAACTGATGATGTTCCAAGTATTTCTGAGACGACTTTTTCAACATCGACATCAATTATGGGAACTCAAACAAAATCAGCGCAAGAATTAGCTAACTACTTTAACAGTAAAGCAGCATTTCCGACATCCTTCTACGGCATGTCTGCCGTAGATTTTGCGAATATTTACATTGAAGAATGCCGAACAGAAGGCGTACGGCCTGAGGTAGCATTTGCACAAATGTGCCTTGAAACGGGATACCTGCAATACGGCGGTGACGTTAAGCGTGAACAGTTTAATTTTGCCGGTATTGGAGCGACTGGAAACGGTGCTCCGGGAAATAGTTTTGCAGATGTCCGAATAGGTGTCAGAGCCCAGATACAGCATTTAAAGGCTTATGCATCAACGGAAGCTTTGGTCAATGAATGTGTGGATCCGCGTTATCAATATGTTAATAAAGGATGCGCACCAACAGTTGGCGATTTAGCCGGAAAATGGGCAACAGATCCAAATTATGGCAATAAACTAGTGACAATTATGAAAGCATTTTAATCTTTAAGACCAGTATATAGTGTGAAAATAATATATATACTGGTCTTTTGTTTTGGTAAATTTTAAAGATCTAGTTTTTAAAGAATACCTCTTAAAAATGTATAATGAATTAAAAGATCTTATCAAGTATTTAGTTGAAATATTTTTAATATAAAAAAGTTTAGGGTGATTTTATTAATTTCAAACTGTGGATAACCCTGCACTCAGGAATAAGTATATATATAATAATATATTATTTATAATATTATTAATGGCGGACATATGTGACCGCGATCTTGCCGCTATTTTGGCGATTTTGGCATTATCACGGACAGATATGTCCGCTTTATAATTTTTGACGCCATTTATCCACAAAATCATGAAAAATAAAAATACATTCAAAATACCCGAATTAAGACGAGAGAGAACCGAAAAGGAACAGAATCGTTAATGGAAGATAAAAACCGCTTAAATGCATGCTTATATTTAAAATTTGATGATATATGGTTACTGCTTAACATACAAATGATAAAGATAGGTAAAAGATCCAGAATCATTAGCACAGATTTTAAAAAAAGGGGAACTGCTTTTCGCAACCGAAGAGAGCAGGAATCGGCACTCATTATTAATTATATATAATATATAAATATTATAATGTTATAGTTATTTATGTCGACACGGGTGTCGGTGAATCTGCGTCCATTTTCGCTTTTTTGCCCAAATTGCCGACATCTATGACGGTTACGCCTGTGGGTAACTTTTTATCCACAGGCAAAAAATAAAGCTTATTACACTAAAAATATCCATTTAGAATTTTATTGCATCCTTCATTTATCTAGGATATGATAATACCATGGAGAATGTATATGAGTAAAGAAATATCAGTTGTTATCCCCAATTTTAACGGGGAAGCATTTTTAGAAAATTGCCTCAATAGTTTGGAAGAGCAGTCTTTCAAAGATTTTGAGATCATCATTGTTGATGACTGCTCAACCGACGATAGTCTGACGATTTTAAAAAATTATCCGGAGATTCGGCTGATCCTTAATGAAAAAAATTCTGGCTTTGCGGTTTCTGTGAACAATGGCATTCGAGCTGCCAGGGGCAGATATGTGCTGCTGCTAAACAATGATGTGGTGGTAGCAGATGATTTTGTTGAAAAGCTCTATCAGGCCATTGACAAGGATGAACGGATATTTTCCGTTTCTTCACGGATGATTCGCTATTATGAACGCGATAAAATTGATGATACCGGAGATTTTTATAATGTCTTGGGCTGGGCTTATAAACGCGGTGATGGGAAGAATATTTCCCGATTATTGAAGCCAACCAGTGTTTTTAGTACCTGCGCCGGCGCTGGCATTTACAGAAAAAGTATTTTTGATGCGATCGGCTTGTTTGATGAGCATTATTTTGCCTACCTTGAAGATGTGGATGTCTCTTATCGTGGACGTATTTACGGCTATCAGAATCGTTATGAGCCATCTGCTGTCTGTTATCATATCGGCAGTGCGACAACGGCGGATGGCAATAAGTATTCAGAATTTAAGGTTAAAATTTCGGCCAGGAATAACATCTATACGGCCTATAAAAATATGCCATTTTTACAGCTGGTGATCAATTTTATTTTTTTAGCGTTGGGTTTTTTAATTAAAGGCGCCATGTTTTCAGTGTCGGGATATGGAAAAACTTATTGGTCTGGTATTAGAGAAGCGCTTTTAAGTTTAAATAAAGTTCGGAAAACACCCTTCAAAATGCGGCATATTCTTAACTATATCAAGATAGAGGGGATGTTATTCGGTAATGTGTTCCGATACTTATTTGAAAAAATATCGAAGTAAGGTAATTGGAAGATGCAAATTTGTTACATTTATGATATACTGTTAAAATTGACAAGAAGTATGTACGAATGGAGCATTTATGGATTTATCAATTATTATTGTTAATTATAAAACAGAAGAATTGACCACTAATTGTCTGGCTTCGGTTTATGAGAGCCATTTGCAGGAGGTCGACTTTGAGGTGATCGTCGTGGACAATGCTTCTTGTGATGGCAGTATCGAAGCCGTTGAAAGAAAGTTTCCGCAGGTGAGTATCATTAATAACAAAGAAAACCTGGGTTTTTCAAAGGCGAACAATATTGGGATTCACAAAGCAAAGGGAGATTATATTCTTCTGTTAAATTCAGATACAATCGTCGAGCCGAATACCCTTAAGAAGTCGTTGGATTTTATAAAAACAAGACCACAGGTGGGAGCATTAGGCTGCAAGGTGCTTCTGGAAAACGGCCAGCTGGACGCTGCATGCAAGAGAAGCTTTCCGACGCCGGCTAACGGCTTATACCATTCGCTTAAGCTGGATAAACGCTTTCCCAAAAGCCAGCGGTTTGGTGAATATAATTTAACCTTTGTTAATCCAGATAAGATATGTTCAGTCGACTGCGTGATGGGAGCGTTTATGCTTGTTCCCCGGAGTGTGATCGACCGTGTCGGACTGCTGGACGAGGACTATTTTATGTATGGTGAGGATATTGACTGGTGCTACCGCATTAAGCAGGCTGGATACCAGATTATTTATTATCCGGAAGTACGCATTTTTCATTATAAAAAGGCCAGTGGGATCGGAAAGCGCAACCCTAAAGTGATCGAAGCGTTTTATGATTCCATGATTATTTTTTATAACAAACATTATCAGGGAAAATACAGTAAGATTATGACCGGTACCGTATTTCTCGGGACGAAAATAATGAAAAAGATTGCGTTAGCAAAAAACCGATAATCTTAAAAGGAGATAGAAGCTATGATAAAAAGTAATCAACATTTTTTTAATTTTCTGCTGGTTGTTTTTGACGCTGTTGTCGTCAGCGGCGCGCTTCTTTTGGCCTGGTATATTCGGTTTGTTTCCCCATTTTTTACGGATGGCGTGCGCACCATGCATTTCGAAGCTTATGTTGGTCTGTTGATTTTTATCATACCGGTTTACCTGATTCTGTTTCTTATTTTTGGCTTGTATAAACCGTATCGAAAGCAGCGCTTTTTTAAAGAGTGCCAGGAGATTATTTTGTCCAATATGATTGGGATTTTAATTGTAATGGCAGTTTTATATACAGAGAAGAGCATTCACTTTTCAAGGTATATGCTCGGACTTTTCTTCCTGTTCTCCATTGTAATCATGTCTTTGGAGCGGGGAACCATTCGAAAAGTCCTTCGAATGATGCGTGAGCGCGGTTATAACATTAAATATATTATCATCGTGGGAGCCGGCGCTCTGGGACAGGCTTTTGCGGATAAAGTATTAGGAGACCGGCAGCTTGGCTACAAAATTTGCGGTTATGTTGACGATTATTATCCGAAGAGTGATAAAAATGGCCTGCCGATTTTGGGAACCACAAAAGAGATGAATGATATACTGGAAGAATTTCGTGTGGATGAAGTCATTATTGCGCTGCCAAATACCAGTTTTAAGCGCATCAATGATGTGATCGACAAATGTGAGTATCAGGGTATAAAAACACAGGTTATCCCAGATTACTTTAATCTGGTTCAGGGATCCAGACCAGCTTTTGATGAGCTCGATGGCATCCCATTGATTAACACGCGGTATATACCGCTGGATGAGCCTTTAAATAAGTTTGTCAAAAGGGCACTGGATATTCTTTTGTCGGGCACATTTTTAATCGTCTTTTCATGGCTCTATCTGATTTTAGCGATTCTGGTTAAAGTAACCTCTCCAGGACCGATTATTTATAAGCAGATCCGCGTGGGCATGAACCGGAAGGAATTTTATATCTATAAATTCCGTTCAATGCGAAATGATATTCCAGAAAAAGGCGATAAGCTCTGGACCACCGAGGATGACCCGAGAAAGACGAAATTCGGTTCCTTTATCCGGAAAACAAGTTTGGATGAGATCCCGCAGTTTTTTAATGTGTTAAAGGGCGATATGAGTATTATCGGCCCGAGACCAGAGCGTCCGTTTTATGTGCAGCAGTTTAAAGATGAAGTGCCCAAGTATATGATTAAGCATCATGTAAGACCAGGAATTACCGGCTGGGCCCAGGTGAACGGCTGGCGCGGTGATACCTCGATTGTGGAGCGGATTAACTGCGATATTGAGTATATTGAGAAGTGGTCACTGTTGCTGGATGTGAAGGTGTTTTTTATGACGTTTGGGGCACTGGTTAAGAATGCTTATTAGAGAGAGGTAGCGATGAAAGTTCTGGTTATTATTCCGGCTTATAATGAAGAAGAATCGATTAAGTTGGTTGTTAACAATTTAATAAATGCATCAAATGAATTTGATTTAGATTTAGACTATGTTATAATTAACGATTGCTCTACAGACAGTACGGGAAAAGTATGCAAAGATAATAATTTTAATTATGTTACTTTACCAGTTAATTTAGGAATTGGAGGCGGTGTCCAAACGGGATACCGGTACGCAGCTGAAAATGATTATGATATTGCAATTCAAATGGATGGTGATGGACAACATGATCCCCAATATATTAAGGAACTGATCAAACCGATAATTAACAATGGTCAAGATATGGTTATTGGTTCCAGATTTATTACAAATGAAGGATTTCAATCTTCTAAAATGCGTAGGGTAGGAATTAATTTCTTAAAATATCTTATTAAATTTTGTTGTGGAATAAGTATTAATGATACAACGAGCGGTTTCAGAGCAACATCGAAGTCACTAACGAAATTTTTTTCTGAAAATTATGCTCAAGATTATCCTGAACCGGAGGCTATCATTGAGGCTGTATTGAATGGTTTTAAAGTACAAGAGGTTCCTGTTATTATGCATGAGAGACAAGGGGGGGAGTCCTCTATCAAAATTTTTCAGACGATATATTATATGATAAAAGTTTCGCTTGCAATTATAATATATCGTTTAGGATTCTTTAAAGGAGCAAAATGATGAGTTTGAATTTGAGGGTATTTCTGATAGTAGGTGTATTAATATATTTGTTTATTATTGTTCATTTACTGCGAAAAAAAGATTTAAATTTAAAATATTCGCTAATATGGCTACTCACTGGACTTATAATGCTAATTGTCTCTTTTTTTCCGGAGATTATATACAAACTATCGAATATTATTGGTATTTATGATGTAACAAATACTGTTTTTATGGTTGAAGGTTTGTTTGTGCTTATGATTTTGCTATCAATAACATCAATTGTTTCTCACCTTAATGAAAGAAACAGGAAGCTAGTTCAAAAGTATGCATTGTTGGAAAAAAAATTATACGATTTAGAAAAAGAAATTTATTCTTCAAAAAATTGCAATGAATAAAGCTATAGGGGTTGGCTTTATTTACAAAAAAATATAGTCAGTAAAAAAATATATAAAGCATGAAAATGGAATAGTATCTAAATTAACTATAAGGAGAGTTGCTGTGTTGAGTACAATGGTCGATTTCACAAAAAAAAATAAAATTAAAATAATTATCATATTGTTTTGTTCAATTTTTATCGCATTTTTGTGTACACAAATTCTATCAAATGGGATAAGTAATTTGATGAATTTTTTTTCGATAAAGCACAAAGGATTATTTATAGCGCGTTTTGAGTTGTTTTTTGTTTTTTCTCTTTTTTTAGGCTTGCATTGGTTATTTCCAATAAAGGAGCTGTATAATTGGATATTTAATAAAAGATATTTGGTTGCCCTAATCTTTTTGTTTTTTATGGTTATCAATCAGTTCCACGGTTCATCAATAGCCTGTTTTGATCAAACAATACAACCAGGTCAAGGATCGGAGTTTGTAGAACCAATTCTAGGTATTCCAAGAGGAATTAGAAGTGACGAATGGCTTGCTTCAACCCCAAACCGTTTATCCACACAATTTGGGGATGAACCATATACTAAGTATAGCTATGTTATGAGAGGAACAAAGACGCTAAATACAATATTAAGTGTTAATATGTTTTGTAATTATTCTGCTTTAGCTTATCCCTTTTCCTTTGCTGTTTTTTTATTCGGACAAACATATGGGCAGAGTGTAATGTGGTACGGTGTGCCGATACTAACCTTTTTAGTATCATTGGAAATGTGTATGATCATCTCACGAAAGAACAAATTGGTGTCTGTTATGGGAGCGACATTGATTGTTTTTTCTGGTTACTATCAATGGTGGAGTTTTTCTTCATGGGTTTTAGGGGCGCAAGCTTCAATTGTATGTGGTTATCATTTTATACAAACAAACAAAAAAAGTGTGAGATGCTTATTAGGAATTGGATTAGGTTTGTCTATAGCATTTTTTGTAGGGAATTTATATCCAGCATGGCAGGTACCAGCAGGATACCTTTTTTTAGGAATTTTGCTATGGATTCTTTATGAAAATATGTCTAAAATAAAAAAATTAGGCAAATTGGATTGGCTGATTTTGATTGGAAGTTTTATTTTTGCAGCATCTATTATTTTAACGTTCATGTATATGAATAAAGAGTATACTGAATGTATCATGAATACTGTCTATCCTGGTCAGAGGGTTTCATCAGGAGGGGAAAAAGGAGTCGTAAATAAATTATTTTGGTGGCTTTATAATCCGCTGTTTTCACTCCCCAATAAGACTTTTAACAATCCTAGTGAAGCAGGAGCATTAATGACATTTTTCCCCATCCCTTTGACTATGGCCTTTTGGTATCTAATAAAGGAAAAAAAGAAAGATTTTTTTGTGACAATGATTATAGTTGTCTCGCTATTTTTAGGATCGTACATCATGATTGGGTGGCCGGAAATATTGGCAAAAATCACATTAATGTCCAATACGATTCCAAAACGTGCGGTTGATATTTTAATGTTTTCACAAATATATTTATTAGTTGCTGTTTTTACAAGATTTGAAAACTGTAAAAAAATACCAGCTTTTTGGGTGAGTTTTACCATTGGTATAATTTTGCCTGTTTATATTCTAATTAATTTGGAAAAATTTCCTGAGGTTGGAGTTCCTATAAAATATATAATTTTCATCAGTTGTTTTTTATGTGTGTGCTTCTTTGGGATAATGGCAAAAACATCAAAAAAATTCAAAAACTATATTATTATAGGAATAACTACTGTTGCATTTTGTACTGGTGCTTTTGTTCATCCGATACAAAAAGGGTTTGATGCGATATACTCCAAACCTTTGGCAAAAGAAATTATGAATATTACGGAATCTAATCAACATCAAAAATGGGTTTTTTTAGGAAGATCCATTATTCCACAACAATTTTTGATTGCATGTGGAGCGCCTACTATCAATTCAGTAAATTTAATGCCCAATATGGATTTATGGAGTAAGTTAGATCCTGCTAAAAAATATAATGATGTATATAACCGATATGCTCATGTTCAAGTAGAGTTCACCTTTGATGAGACTTCTTTTGAATTGATTACTACAGATACATTTTTATTACATCTTTCTTATAAAGATATACCGAAAACTGAGGTCTCATATATTTATTCAAATGAAGAAATAGAAAGTAATGAATATGTTTCATTTGAAAAAATATATGAAGAAGGAGATAGTCTAATTTATAAAATTAAAAACTATTGAGAGTAGCATAATATGAATAAAAAAACATACGATGAAAAAACTTTAAAAAAACTACATGTAGTTCAGTTGGAGTTACTTGAAGTTATTGATACGATATGCAGAGAGAATAATATTAAGTATAGTACCGCGTTTGGGACTGTTTTAGGCGCGGTCAGGCATAAAGGTTTTATTCCTTGGGATGACGATATCGATATTATTATGCCTAAAAAAGATTATGATAAATTAATTGAAATTCTTAAGAAAGAATGTCCAGAGGGGTATTATCTGTTGATGCCCGATATTAATGTTGAGTATATCAGTCTTGTTACAAAATTTGTAAAAGAAGGAACACTTTTTATTCCGGAAATTGAGAAACAAATGAAATATGAAAGAGGAATAGGAGTTGATATTTTTCCATTAAATAATGTTGCTGATAACGAAATTGAGAGAAAAAAGCAATTTCGCGATGCTTGGTTTTGGGGAAGAATTATGTTTTTAAGGGGAATAGCAAAACCGGATATTCCATATAAAGGAATAAAAAAGAAATTAGCAGAACTTGCTTGTTGGTGTATTCATTACGTTTTGGTTTTATTTCATGTAAAACAGTCTTACATACTCAAAAAATATTTAGAAGCAGTAACACGCTACAATTATATTGATACTGAAAAGGTAACGAGTTTTGAAGATGCGAGTTTTGAAAATAATATTATTAAATTGGATCAGATTTTCCCATGTGTCAGAGTACCGTTTGAAAATATTATGGTAAATATTCCAAAAGATTATGAAGAGTATTTGACTAGGATTTATGGTGATTATATGAAACTACCACCCGTTGAAGATAGAAAAAATCATTACCCATATATCTTAAAGTTTGGGGAAGAAGATTCATAAAATGGAAAAAATAAAACTAAAGGTAGTCTCAGGGAAAAATATTTTTTGGTGGAATATGATGGGGAGTTTGTGTAATGCAGCCTCCTCTGTATTTTTACTATTGGCAGTATCGCGAATAAGTGGGGATGCTATTGCAGGCATTTTTTCAATAGCATATGCAATAGCTCAATTAATGCTGACCATTGGTTTGTTTGAAGTAAGACCCTACCAGTCCACGGATATTCAAGAAAAGTTTGTATTTAAAGATTATTATACTTTTCGAATTATTACCTGTTTGTTAATGATTTTTATTTCAATGGTATATACGATATCAAAAGGTTATGATATTAGTAAGACGATTATTGTTATTTTAATGTGTGTATATAAAATGATTGATGCACTAGGTGATGTATTTCAGGGGATGTTTCAGCAAAAGAATCACCTTGAGCTTTCAGGGAAGTCACTGGCATTCCGTGTGATTTTATCAACAATATTTTTTTGTGTATTTTTATATTTTTATGATGATTTGTTATTGGCAACAGTCGTAGCAATTATAGTGTCTGTTTTTTGGTTTTTCTTTTATGACTGGCGATATGCAAAGAAATACTTTGATAAAGCAGAGTGGTCATTTATGTTTGAGAAACAAAAGAGTTTATTTATTGAGTGCTTACCTCTTTTTTTAGGATCGTTTATGATGATGTATATTATAAATGCTCCTAAATATGCAATAGATACTTATCTTTCGAGCGAATTTCAAGCGTATTATAATGTTATTTTTATGCCGGCCTCAGTTGTGAATCTTTTTAGTTTATTTCTATTCAGGCCGATGCTGGTTACCTTAACAGAGTTTTGGAACGATTTTGAATATAAAAAATTTATTACAATAATTATCAAGTTAACGTTAAGCATTTGCATTGTAACTGCTGTAGTGCTTCTTGCTGTTAATTTTTATGGGATACCGATCTTGTCATGGGTTTATGGTATGAACTTGACAGATTATCATAATTCCTTGCTACTTGTGATTTTTGGTGGTGGATTGAGTGCTTTATCAACAATGCTTTATTATATTATTACAGTTATGAGACAGCAGTATAGTTTACTAATTGGGTATGTAATTTCATGTTTGGCCTCTGTTTTCTTAGCAAATTTATTTGTACAATCATATGGTATTTTAGGAGGCGCCATTACTTATGTGTTAGCGATGGTTATTTTATCTTTATTTTTTTTATTTATCTTTTTATATTATTATAGAAAAAGGAGTACATAATCTTAGATGAATAAAACGATCTGCATGTTTTCAGCAAATTATTTACCAAATGTGGGAGGAGTAGAAAGATATACTTACAATTTAGCAAAAAAACTAGTTCAAAGAGGAAACAGAGTAATTATCGTAACGTCAAATGTTTTTTTGCTTAAGGAATATGAGCAAATTGAGGGTATTGAGATTTACAGACTTCCTTGCTATAATTGGCTTAATGGCCGGTTTCCGGTTTTAAAATTCAACAAAGAATTCCATGATTTGTCAGCTAAATTAAAGAAAATACCGATGGACTTAATTATGGTAAATACCCGTTTTTATCTACATTCTTTGTACGGAGTTTGGTTGGCGAAGAAAAAAAACACCAATTGTATCGTAATAGAACATGGAACTAGTCATTTAACAGTAGATAACAAAGTCTGGGATAAAATTGGAGAAGGTTTTGAACATTTTTTTACTAAAATTATCAGGCATTATTGCAATAAGTTTTATGGTGTTTCCAAGGCATGTAATAATTGGTCCGCGCATTTTGGAATTCAATCAGAGGGCATTCTGTATAATGCTGTTAATAATGAGGAAATTCAAAATATTCGGCATCGACATATAAGAGATTATCGAGAAGATTATGGAGTAAAACATAATGAACTTGTTATCGTGTTTACGGGGCGTTTGGTCAAAGAAAAGGGAATATTAAATTTAATTGAAGCTGTAGATCAATTAAATTCTGAGAGTTATCCGGTCCAGTTATTTATTGCGGGGGCTGGCAATTTAGAAGATGTCATTAAAGAAAAAGAAACGGAAAGTGTTAAAATTCACTTTTTGGGTCAACTGAATTTTGAGAATGTCGTGACAGTGCTTGATCAAAGTGATATTTTTTGTCTTCCATCCGAAAGTGAAGGATTCCCAACTTCGACCTTAGAAGCTGTGGCTTGCGAGTGTTATGTAGTTTCAACGGATTGTGGCGGAACGAGAGAACTCATTATTAATAATGAGTTTGGGACAATCATGAAAAATAATGCGGTCGAAAGTATTTATAAAGCGTTAAAAAAAGTTGTTCTGGATAAAAAAATAAGAGAAAAGGGGATTAAGAAAAGTTACGAGTATTTAATTAACAATTTCACATGGGAAAAAACCGCGGAAAATGTTGAAAAAATTATGGATATTTAGAAAATAAGTATATGACGAATTTTGATTAGTTTTGTTCATGTATAAATATAGGGGGAGAAAATGGTAACAACAAAAGAACACTTAGTTAAATTAATTCGAATCGGTGGTCACTCAGGACGATATGATTACATGCGTCTTGATATGAACGAAAACCCAACAGGTTTACCTGAGGAGTTTGTAGAAAGTGTCAAAAATAAAATCACGCCATTTTTTTTAGCAACATATCCCGAAGTTACAAGAATCAAGAAAAAATTAGCAGATTACTTGGAGATTAAAGAGAACAACCTTGCAATTGCTAATGGATCAGATTCAGAAATCAAATATATTTTTGAAGCTTTTGTAAATCCGGGTGACAAGGTTCTTATGGTTAACCCCACCTTTGAGATGTATCCTGTTTATACAGAGATGTATCAGGGAATTCCCTTATTGGTTGATTACGATATGGAGATGCAGGTGTCTTTTGATGAATTTTATAAAAAAGCACACTTTGCAGATATTATTGTTATTTTGAATCCCAACAATCCGATCGGCACAATCTTTTCACATGAACAAATCGAGCGTGTGATAAAAGTCGCTCAAGAAAATGATGCGCTGGTTGTAATTGATGAGGCTTATCATTACTTTTACGCGGGAACCTGCTTGGATTTAGCGATTAAGTACGACAATGTTTTATTACTGCGGACTTTCTCAAAACTTTGTTCATTAGCTGCGTGCCGGGTTGGTTTTGCGGTTGGCAATGAAAAACTTATCGAATATGTCTCTAAAGTACAACCAACTTATGATGTCAACGCTTTTGCAATTTTATTTGTAGAGAGTCTGCTTGATAATATTGAAGTCATTGATGGATTGATTGCTGAGGAAAAAATAGGACGTGAATACTTATCTGAAAAGTTAGCCGCAGAAAAAATTCCTCATAATCAAAGCGAGAGCAACTATATTTTTATCAACTGTGAAGATAAGGTGGATGAATTAGAAAAAGAATTGGAACGACAGGGAATATTAATAAAAACTTACTCCAAACCATTGCTCAAAAATTTTATTCGCGTCACAACCGGAAGAAAAGAAGTGATGGATAAATTTTGCGAAGTGTTTATACCTCTCTACCACAATTTATTGAGTTGAGGATATAAAAATGAAAAATCAACAAAGATATTTAAAGGTAATGAGCCATATTAAAGAAAAATATCCCCAAATAAAAACCA
>NZ_JADMVE010000012.1 GCF_015547515.1 Eubacterium sp. 1001713B170207_170306_E7 | reverse complement strand
CGGTATGCTCCCTCACGCGTTCAAACGTGCGCCTTGCACTCCGCTGATTCTCTTCAGAAAAATTAAAGTTTATGTTCAGCTTTCTCAAGCGAACTTCTTTATTATACCGCGTTGTTTTCTTCCTGTCAAGCGCTTTTTAAAATTTATTTTTAAATTTCTCTGGCGCCAGGCTGAAAAACCTGCGGTGCTGTGCTCTCCGAGACAGCTTAATTAGTATAACCCGGTCCTGCCCCTTTGTCAAGCGCTTTTGACCATTATTTTAATCTTTTTTGATTTATTTTTAACCTGGGCGTTTTTCGCTGCTCAAAACATCAAAAAGGACCGGCTGTGCTGCCGGTCCTCTGTCTTTTACAAAAGCTTAATCTTCAAGAGGTTTCATGGTCGGGAAAAGGATAACGTCGCGGATGCTGTGCTGTCCTGTAAACAGCATTACCAGACGGTCAATGCCGATTCCCAGGCCGCCTGTGGGCGGAAGGCCTACTTCCAGTGCGTTGATAAAGTCTGCATCATAGGGATGCGCTTCGTCGTCACCGTCTGCCTTTTTCTGTACCTGCGCTTCAAAACGTCCCTTCTGGTCAATGGGGTCATTGAGCTCGGAGAAGGCGTTGGCACATTCGGCACCGTTAATGAACAGCTCGAAACGCTGGGTATATCTCGGGTCTGTGGGCTCACGCTTGGACAGGGGTGAGATTTCCACGGGGTGCATGGTCACAAAGGTGGGCTGAATGAGCTTATCTTCGACATATTCGTCAAAAACTTCGGCAATGATCTCGCCGATGGAGTGCTTATCCTCCACATCTACATGCAGTTTTTTCGCCGCTTCCTGCGCTTCTGCCAGATCGGTCATCACGTCAAAATTAACGCCGGTGTGTTCCTCTACCAAGTCTACCATGCGGGCACGCCTAAAGGGCGCTGCCAGGGAGATGTCGTGTCCCTCGTACTCAACGGTATCCGCCGCAAGAATTTCCCTGGCCAAAAATCCATACAGGGCTTCGACCATGTTCATGACGTCGTCGTAGTCGGCATAGGCTTCGTAGGTTTCAAGCAGGGTGAACTCGGGATTATGGGTGGCGTCCATGCCCTCATTACGGAATACGCGGCTGAGTTCATACACTTTATCAAAGCCGCCGACAATCAGCCGTTTAAGGGGTAATTCCAGGGCAATACGCATATAAAGCGGTATGTCCAGAGCGTTATGGTGGGTAACAAACGGACGGGCATTGGCGCCGCCTGCCAGGTTGTATAAAACGGGGGTTTCCACCTCGATAAAGCCACGGTTGTCTAAAAATTCGCGGATCTTGCGGATAATCTGCGAGCGCAGGATGAACACATTTTTGACCTCAGGATTGACGATCAGATCGACATAGCGCTGACGGTAGCGCAGCTCGGTATCCTTTAAGCCGTGATATTTTTCCGGTAAAATCTGAAGGGATTTGCTGAGTAAAACGAGCTCCTTCACACGGATCGAGATCTGTCCCTTCTGTGTCTTGAACACCTCGCCTTTAATGCCGACGATATCGCCGATGTCATAGGTTTTGATTTCGTCATAATTTTCCAGCAGGTCCTTCTTTAAAAACATCTGGATTTTTCCGGTGCTGTCCTGGAGATCGTAGAAGCCGACCTTACCCTGGCCTCTTTTGGACATGATACGGCCTGCCATGGAAACGGGCTTTTCTTCGTACGCTTCAAAGTTTTCATTCACGTCATCCGCGTAGGCGGTGACGTCATAGCGTGTGATCTCGAAGGGGTTCTTTCCTTCCTCCTGAAGCTTCTTCAGCTTTTCACGCCTGACCGCTAGTACTTCACTTAAATTTTCTTCGCTCACTGGGCTCTCCTATCTTCTGATATCTAAAACTTCATACTGAACTTCACCGTCCGGAATCGGAATGGTCACAACCTGTCCGACCTTTGCGCCGATCAGGCCTCTGCCGACTGGTGATTCGTTGGATAATTTATTCTGCGTAATGTCGGATTCTGCTGACCCGACAATTTTATATTCCTCTGTATCGCCAAACTCCAGGTCTTTCACCTTGACGATGCTGCCAACGCCGACATCCTCGGTATGAATGTCGTTGTCATCAATGACCTTGACTTTTTTAATCTTGGCTTCCAGTTCGGATATTTCACCTTCCACGAAGCCCTGTTCGGATTTCGCTTCATCGTATTCGGCATTTTCGCTTAAATCGCCGTATTCTCTGGCTGTTTTAATACGCGCCGCAACTTCATAGCGCTTAACGGTTTTTAAATACTCTAAACGCTTCTTTAAAGTATCAAGACCCTCCTGGGTCATTACTAATTCTTCATTCATATGATCAGTCATTTTCGTTTCCCCTTTATTTTGTACAGAATGTATTTAATTCCATACGTTTTACTTAAAATCATGCTTGATATTATAATTTTTTTAGACGCTTCTGTCAAGTCAACCCTTTAATTTTGCGTCTTTTGTATACAATTCTACGAATATTATCGAAAAACCACCTGAAACAGGTGGCTTTTCGGACTGTTTAACTTTACAGCACGTTAAATTGTATTGATGTCGACCAGGTCGATATCGGCCATTGTCTTGTTGGATTCCAGACAATTGAGCAGGGCTCTGGCGGTATCGAGGGAGGTCAGCAGGCTGATGGAGCTCTCTACGGCCTTACGGCGCATTTTGACCTCATCCTGTTCTGGCTGACGGCCCTTGGTGGAGGTGGAGATAACATAGGTTACCTGGCCGCTTTCCAAAAGGTCGCCGATGTTCGGCGCTTTTTCCGCCATCCGCTTAACCACCTTGGCCGGTACGTTGTTTTCATTGAGCACCAGGGCCGTTCCAACGGTGGCGAAGATTTTAAAGCCCATTTCATGGAACCGGCGTCCGATATCCACAATTTCGGCCTTATCGCGGTCACGCACGGTCAGGAGCACGCCGCCGGAGCGTTCCATTTTATAGCCGGCAGCGACAAGGCCCTTGTAGACAGCGTCCTCAAATTTTCTGCCGACGCCAAGCACCTCGCCGGTTGATTTCATTTCTGGTCCGAGCTGTGTATCGACATCCTGGAGCTTCGCAAAGCTGAACACCGGTACCTTAACCGCCACATAATCCTTAACCGGATGGAGACCGGAGGTGTAGCCCATTTCCTTTAAGGTAGCCCCCATCATGATCCGGGTTGCCAGATTGACCATCGGGATGTCGGTCACCTTTGAAATATACGGCACGGTTCTGGAGGAACGCGGGTTCACCTCGATGACATAAACCTGGCCCTCGTAGACAACATACTGGATGTTTACAAGGCCGATGACATGCAGCTCTTTGGCAAGCTTGCCGGTGTAGTCAATGATGGTGTCCTTGATTTCCTGGGACAGGGTCTGCGGCGGATACACGGAGATGGAGTCTCCGGAGTGCACGCCGGCTTTCTCAATGTGCTCCATGATCCCGGGGATCACATAGTCGGTTCCGTCACAGATGGCGTCGACTTCGACCTCTGTCCCCATGAGGTATTTATCGATCAGCACAGGGTTTTCGAGCTCGTGTTCGGTAATAATGTTCATATATTCCACAACATCGGCTTCTTCGTAGGCGATGATCATGTTCTGGCCGCCAAGCACATAGGACGGGCGCAGCAGTACCGGGAAGCCCAGCCGTTCCGCGACCTTCACGGCTTCTTCGGTCGTATAGACGGTTTCGCCCTTGGGTCTTGGGATATTGCAGCGTTCCAGCAGGTCGTCGAAGAGCTCGCGGTCCTCTGCGGCGTCGATGTATTTGGGGTCTGTGCCCAGAATGCCGACATTAATTTCATCCAAATGCTTGGTGAGCTTGATGGCAGTCTGGCCGCCGAACTGGACGATGGCGCCGTCTGGCTTTTCGGTTTCCACAATGGAGCGCACGTCCTCTGCTGTGAGAGGCTCAAAGTACAGGCGGTCGGAGGTATCGAAGTCGGTGGACACGGTTTCCGGGTTATTGTTGACAATAATGGCCTCATAGCCCAGCTCCTTTAACGCCCAGGCGCAGTGCACAGAGCAGTAGTCAAACTCGATGCCCTGGCCGATGCGGATGGGGCCGGAGCCAAAGACGATGATTTTCTTCTTGTCGTTTTTATGCTCGTCCAGGAAGATTTCCGCTTCGTTTTCCTTATCCATCGTGGAATAGAAATAAGGGGTTTCTGCCTTAAACTCGCCGGCGCAGGTATCCACCATCTTAAAGGAAGCATACTGTCTGCCGGTCAGGATCTTCTCACCGGTCAGGCGCTCGATGGTGGAATCCATAAAGCCCAGCTCACGGGCAACGGCCAGACGTTCCATGCCGCGCTCGTCGCTCAGGCCCTTTTCGCGCAGGTCGCGCTCCATGACGGCCAGGTGGCGGAGCTTGTCGAGGAACCACATGTCGATTTTGGTGGTTTCCCAGATTTTTTCCATATCCAGTCCGCGGTACAGGGCTTCATAGACCACGAAGCAGCGTTCATCGTCGTTTCGGCCGACTGCTTCCATGATTTCATCATCCGGCGCCTCGCGGTATTTTTCGACGCTCAGGGTGTCAAAGCCCAGCTCGACTGAGCGGACGGCTTTCATCATCGCCTGCTCAAAGCTGTTGCCGATGGACATGATCTCGCCGGTGGCCTTCATTTGTGTACCCAGGGTACGCTTGGCGTAAACAAATTTATCGAAGGGCCATCTTGGGAATTTAACAACGATGTAGTCAATGACTGGTTCAAAGCAGGCGGGTGTTTTGCCTGTGATGTCATTCATGATTTCATCCAGAGAGAAGCCCACCGCGATCAGTGAGGCGATCTTGGCGATGGGATAGCCCGTCGCTTTTGAGGCCAGGGCTGAAGACCGGGAAACCCTCGGGTTGACTTCGATAACCGCATAGTTAAAGTTTTCCGGGTCCAGGGCAAACTGGCAGTTACAGCCGCCCTCTACCCCTAGGGCTGAGATGATCTTGAGGGCCGAGGTTCTGAGCATCTGGTATTCCTTGTCGCTCAGTGTCTGGCATGGCGCCACGACAATGGAGTCGCCGGTGTGGATGCCGACCGGGTCGAAGTTTTCCATGGAGCAGACAGTGATGACATTGCCCTTGCTGTCGCGCATGACCTCGAACTCGATTTCCTTCCAGCCCGAAATGCCGCGCTCAACCAGAATCTGGGTGATCGGCGACAGGCGCAGGCCGTTGGTGGCAATCTCATGGAGCTGCTCTGGATTATCGGCAATCCCGCCGCCGGTTCCGCCTAAGGTAAAGGCCGGACGGACAATGACCGGGTAGCCCATGGTGGCGGCGAAATCCAGGGCGTCCTCAACGGTTGTGACAACCTTTGAGGGAATGACCGGCTCGCCGATTTCCTTCATCATGTCCTTAAATTCCTGACGGTCCTCTGCCTTGTCGATGGTTTCGACATTGGCGCCCAGCAGCTTCACATTGTGCTCGTCCAAAAAGCCTTCCTTGGCGAGCTGCATGGACAGGGTCAGGCCTGTCTGCCCGCCCAGGGTGGACAGAATGCTGTCGGGTTTTTCCAGGAGGATAACCCGTTTAACGACATCCAGTGTCAATGGCTCAATATAGATTTTATCGGCCATGGCCTTGTCGGTCATGATGGTGGCCGGGTTAGAGTTGATGAGAACCACCTCAAGGCCAACCGCCTTCAAGGCTTTGCAGGCCTGGGTACCGGCGTAATCAAATTCTGCCGCCTGGCCGATTATAATCGGGCCAGACCCGATGACGAGTACACGCTTAATATCATTTCTTAAAGGCATCCCTGTTGTCCCCTTTCCATTAAATCTCCAAAACGTTCAAACAAATACCCTGTATCATTGGGGCCCGCGCTGGCTTCTGGATGGAACTGCACGGTAAAGGCCGGAATGTTTTTATAGGCGATCCCCTCGCAGCTGCCGTCATTCATATTGACATGGGAGATGGTTCCCACATCCTCTGGAATGCTCTCAACCGCGTAGCCGTGGTTCTGGCTGGTAATAAAGACGCGGTCCTTGGATAAATCCTTAACTGGCTGGTTCAGTCCCCGGTGCCCGTATTTCATTTTGCGGGTGGTGCCGCCCATGGCCAGGGCCAGCAGCTGATGTCCCAGACAGATGCCGAAAATCGGCTTGCCGTAATCGATGAAGTCCTGAATATTTTTAATGATTTCCACATTGTCCTCAGGGTTTCCGGGGCCGTTGCTCAGCATGATGCCGTCCGGATTCAGCCTTCTTATGTCATCGACAGTGGAACCCGCCGGCATGACCGTCACATTACAGCCGATCTGCAGCAGCATTCTGAGGATATTGTGCTTGTAGCCATAATCCATGAGCGCGACATGGTTCGCGCGGTTTTCACGGGTATAGAACCAGCCCTTTTTCTTCTGGGTAACCACCTGTACTGGATTGACCACCTTGTAATTCCGGATCTGCTCCAGCAGCGCTTCCTTATTCTCGTAGACATCCTCGGTGGTGATGGCGCCGTTCATGGTGCCGAACTCACGGATCTTGCGGGTGAGGGCACGGGTATCAATATCCCAGATACCGATTTTCCCCTGCTTTACAAGAAAGTCGTTGATGGTGGCCGTGGTTCTGAAGTTTGACGGCTCCTCGCACCATTCCTTGACAATATAGCCGTTTACCCAGCTTTTTTCTGATTCCATGTCGTCGTTGTTGACGCCGTAGTTTCCAATAAGCGGATAAGTCTGAAGCACGATCTGTCCATAATAGGACGGGTCGGTCAGGACTTCCTGATACCCGGTCATCCCGGTTGTAAAGACAATCTCCCCAATGGTGGTGCCTTCGCAGCCAAAATTGTAGCCTTCGTAAACCGTTCCGTCCGACAACAAAATGTAGGCGCGTTTGTCACGTTTGAAATAAGACATTTTCTCCTCCTCTGTTTTTCCTTCAACTTTTATACTTACAAAAAGAGAATAATGCGGGCAGCATTATCCTCTTTAAATTATTTCGTTTCCCTAAACAGCTAACTCTTCGCGATCTGGGCCAACGCCGACGTAACCAATGGTGGTTCCGACCAGCTCTTCAATTGTCTTAATGTATTTTTTCGCATTCTCCGGCAAATCTTCGAGCTTCCGGATTTCTTTGGTGGAACACATCCAGCCCGGCAGTGTTTCATAAACCGGCTTTACACGTTCCAGCTCTTCGGTGTTCGGGAAGTAGTCAATGACCTCACCATCCAGCTCATAGGCGGTACAGACCTTGATTTCCGGAAGGTTATCCAATTTATCAATTTTACACAATGCCAGGGTATCAAACCCGTTGATTAAATTCGTGTATTTAAGCACCGGAATATCCAGCCAGCCCAAACGTCTGGAACGTCCGGTTCTGGCGCCAAACTCGTCGTCCGGCTGATCGCCGGTTCCGCGGATCAGGTCGATGTCTCCCTCAAATTCCTCTGTCGGGAAGGGGCCTGCCCCTACAGCGCTTGAAAAGGCCTTGGCCACGCCGATGACACGGTCGATTTTTTTGGCTGAAAAGCCGCCGCTTACGGCCGCGTAAGCCGCTGTGGGGTTGGAGGATGTAACGTAGGGGTAAATGCCCAGGTCAATATCCTTCATGGCCGCCAGCTGGCCTTCAAATAATATATTGCTGCCCGCGTCGATATAGCGGTGCAGGTAGCGGATCGGGTCCACAATCATGGCCGCAAAGCGCGCTGCCCATTTCTCGCATTTTTCATAGAGAAAATCGACGGTATAGTCTTCTGCGCCGTAGGCCCGCATCTGGTTATTGATTACCGGGACAATGGCTTCCAGCTTCTTTCTGGCAGAATCCAGATTGAGTAAATCCTCAAAGCGCAGGTTCTTGCGCAGAGCCTTGTAGGAATAAGCCTGGCCAATGCCGCGTTTGGTGGTACCAATGCCGCCATCCGCTTCCATCAGCTCATCCAGCTTCTGGTGATAGGGCATCAGGATATGGGCCTTGCCGGATATTTTCAACCCGCTCATTTCAACGTTGGCGTCTTCAATCTGTTTGATTTCATCTTCCAGAACATCCGGATTCACCACTGTACCTGTACCGATTAAGCACTCGCCGCCTTCGTTAAAGATACCGCTCGGAATCAAATGCAGTTTGAAAACACCGTGCTCGTTGATGACCGTATGGCCGGCGTTATCTCCGCCCTGGAAACGGACGATCAGATCACAGTCCTTTGACAGGTAGTCGATCATCTTGCCCTTACCTTCGTCGCCCCACTGTGCTCCAACTAATACAGAAATTGACATTGTATCATTCCTTCCTCAATATAAGAAGCAGCTCCTTATATCATTCGATTCATTTGCATATTCATACATTTTTTATACATCTTTTTTGAGACCGGACATATTATACCATATATTTTTTTCCTTGTCTCTAAAAACCTCTCAAAATCTGAGCCTTAAGACAATTTTGAAAACATTTAATATGGTCTGAAGGCCATTTGCCCACGATTTTTTTGAAAACGGGCAGTGCATAGTTATTTATGAACCGGCCGGGCCGGCGGTTCCATCTGGATACCTATTTATATGCGCCATAAAATACGCGCCATAAAAAAAGGAGGCTGTGGTTTCACAGCCTCTTACACGTTGTCTCTTCCCCTCTACTCCACCAGATCGTGGCTTAAAAGAAACAATGTCAGGATCTCCTCCGCATACCTGCCCTTTTGCTCCGGGCACCGTTCCAGCAGCTCCAGCACCGCGGAATATCTGGTGCCCATGTATTCCCTGGGCCCATAGAGAATGGCGTCTGCCGACATTTTTAAGACATGGCAGAAACGGTTCAGGCTTTTTAAGGAAAAGCCCTTGGTGCCCAGCTCGATATCGGCTAAAAAGGTCGGCGTGATGTCAACCTTTCTGGCCAGCTCGTCACGGGACATGTTCAGAAATGTTCTCTGTTTGCGGATACGCAGGCCCATGGCCTTGTGATCTAGCTCTTGCATTTAATTTCCCCCTCTTCTGTCTCTAAAGGCAAAGGCTTTGAAATAAGAAACATAGCAGACGCGACAGGATCGAATGAGCAAAAGCTATCCATTATCCGTCCGTCCTTTCGGAAAATAAAAACTGCGCATGGCAGCTACCCACACACAGTTAAGAAAGTTCAAGAAAAAACTCAACAATAACACAAAATTAAGAACAGCTATTGAATAAAGAAAGAAAATAGCATATAATTAACTTTGCGGTACTCCTCAGGAGGTGTGGTGCCCAGACACCGCATTGCCGTATTGTGGTAGTGACACAATACGGATGCCGCACTTTTTATTTCTATATCCTTTATTATAGAATAGATTGAAATAATATGCAATTCTTATTTGTTTTTTCAAGCTAATAGTTTTTTTCGTATGCTATTTTGTCTTTCAGCGTTTTACGGTTTTTGATTCCCTCCTCTCCTCAACGCCAGATTTCGCAGTGGTCAAACTGCTGATCCGGGTATTCGATCACCCCAAGCCCCAGCGCCCGGGCCGCGGCGGCCACCTCGTCATAGGGCACGCCGGGACAGTACAGGTCGGCTGCATGACCGTACCTATGCCAGGAGTTCTCAATGCCGCCTACCTCCGCATTGCGCCTTTCACAGCGAACGCCTGAGGTGATGATGATGGGCTGGTCAAAATAACACCGCAGCTCCTCGATTTTCTCAAGCAGCTCCGGATCCATGACCGCGGGCCAGCCGTCGCAGTAGCCCGGGCAGTCGCAGACGTACTCGTCCATAAGGAAGTGGGCCGACGCCCAGGGGCCGTCTGTGAGGATGGGATCCTCGGGCAGCGGGTGGTCGATGACGGATCCGTCGGGCGGGGGCAGGGCTTCTTCTGTCCCGGGCAGGGCGGGTGTGGGCTCTGGGGCCGGCAGCTCCTCCGGCCCGGCACAGAGGCCGGTGAGAAAGACGCAGGAAACGAGGATGAGGATGGCGAGGATGAGTCTTTGGCTGATTTGTCTGTAAAAATTTTTCATGGGGTTCTCCCTTCTGGAATCCGGTAAAAGGCTTTTGGCTGTTCACTTAAAAAAGGGGCTTGCTGTAGCTTTTCGCGCAAAACGCAAAACTTTTTCACGCAAAACACAAAAAAAGAGAAGCAATTGCGCAAAGTTGAGCGTAATTACTTCTCTTTAATATTCTATATCTATTTATTGTAAAACCTAGCTTAAATAATATATTTTAAAATTTAATGCTATTTTTCATATATTTAAAAAGCCTTTTAATACCATTAAAACACTTTAATTTTCTTCTTTATTCTTCTTTTTTCCATTGTCGTGGAGCCTGATTCGGCCGATATTCTAAAAGCTCTTCTATAGAGCATTCCAGAACTTCACATATCCGGTCCAAGTAATCTAAATTCACCCTTTCAACAAGCTCATGATAGTATTCATTGATTGTAGTGGGCCTGATATCCGTTAATCTTGCCAGCTCAGCCTGGTTTATTCTTTTCTCACCAAGCACTCTGGATAAGTTTATTTTAATCACAGTATCACCTCTGTGTTATTCTAACACTTCGGTTTTCTTTATAACGGAAACAGTGATATTATAACGATATAGGTTATAATACATTTAAAAAAAATATGTCTTAGTAATTTGTAATTATCAATTCTTTATATTCTTTATCTTTTATATCGTATCTTTCCAATAATGAGTTTCGTCTGGACACTTCATGAATATTGAAACCTTTATAAAGATTCCTTATGTATTCATCGTCATTATAGCTAAGTAAAAAACGCCCTTTTATGCCGTTTAAACAGCTTTTTAAACGTTCATGGTCTTCTTGTTTAAACTCAGCTGTATAATATTTTTCAGTTTTATGATATGGTGGATCACAATAAAAAAGAGCTGTTGACCGATCATACACACGAATCAAGCTTTCAAAGTCCCTGTTCTCAATAATAACGGTGTTGAGGCGTTCTGAGATATCACTTAAATACGAGATACCCTTTTGAATGTTTTTCTTCACAGCTCCGTATGTCCGTCGATCCGCTGCATAAGAAGTCTTGATAATCATGAAATACCGCGCTGCACGTTGGATATCGGTTAAGCCTCTAAGATCAAGCTGACTTTTGAAATCTTCAAAAAATTCTCTTGAATTTAGTACCAAAGACAACTCCTGCTTCACAGCGTCCGGGTGGTATTTTACACAGCGAAACAGGTTCGCCAGCTGCCCTTCATAATCATTCCACACCTCTAATTCTGCATGCTTTTCCTTCGCAAAGAGAACCCAGCCTGCACCGCCAAACACTTCAATATAACGGGAAAAATCCTCTGGAAAAAGTTCCATGATGGATTTTCTCAGTAGTCGCTTCCCGCCAATCCATGGAATAAAACTGTTCATATTTTCACCATAAAAGGCTCTGGGGGAGACCCAGAGCCTCCCTTTCTATGCACAATACTTTACAATACCATTTGCCAGACACTGAGCTTGATTTCGAAGGCCAACCTCGTTGTTCATGAAGCCGGCGTTTCCGGGATTTGTGATAAAACCCGGCTCGCAGATCACAGCGGTCATATTGGAATAGACCACTTCATAGTCATCCTGATATTTTGCGCCACGATTGGTTGTTCCAAGCCCTGCTGACAGCTCGTTGACACCATATGTCGCCAGCTGATTTCCGCTTTCGGATACAAAGAGAACCTCCGAACCGTTGGCTGCAGGATCGGAAAAAGCATTTTCATGGCAGGATACATAGAGGTCTGCGCCCCAATTGTTAGCCTCCTGAACACGTGATGCAAGGGACTTGTAATAATCCCCTGTCCGTCCCAGGAGAACCGTTGCACCATATCCCTGAAGAATATTTCCAAGTTTCGTAGCATAAGCAAGTGCAACGTCTGATTCTCTCAAGCCATTCCCAACGCCACCTGGATCAGAGCCGCCATGTCCTGCCGGAATATAGATTTTTACCCCATCCAGCCTTCCGGATTGAGTTGGCACAATCAGACCGGAGGACGATGGAACACTAGCATTTCCAGACGGCATAGCTTTCATGAAGTCTACCATATTTAGCGCTTGTTCCTCTACCGGACCACAGCACCAGTCTGGTTCTCTTCCTCCCCGAACTTGGAAAGTCTTGAACGCTTCTACTGTAGCCGTTCCATGACTGCCGACGTTCCCGTCGATAACCAACGCGAAGCCGCCAATAAGGTTCAGCTGTTCCTGAAGCTTCGCACAGTAGTCGTACAGCTTTGTCCAAGTTTGAGGACCAGCAATCCGATCTGCTGCAATTCCAAAGTAAATCTGCGCATTTTCCAATGCATTCCCGGTACCATCACCAAAGTCTCCATCTTTCTGTCCTGGGTTAAATCCACAAATGTGTAGCTGCCTTTGAAGAAAAAGAACATCATCACCGGTATCACCATATTGAACAATGGTGTTATAGTATTCTAATGCCATTTTACGCCGCCTTTCTAGCCGATGCCTGGGCAGCTTCATCATTTTCCTTCAGCATCCTCTCTATTTTGTTCGCAATAATAGTGTCCTCCTGGGCGGCTTTTCTGACCTTATCTCCCAGCTGGGCTTCCTTAGTGAAACTGTTATTTTTCCACCAATTCACCGCAAAAGTAATGACGGTAGCTCCCATAGAGAGCCACTGGTAAACAGCCTGATCGTCAAATGGAATTTGTTGAAGCCCACTAATCGCGAAAATTTGGTTTACCAGTGCGATCAGAGCTGCTACAGTTCGAACAATAACACCAATATTTACTTCACTTAAATCAATTTTTTTCATTTTAATGCTCCTTTTAAACCCTATTTAAACAATCTCTAATAACATTTTACAAGCATTTTAACCACCCTCTTTCAAATAAAAAAAGCCCTGAATCAAAGGGCTATTTTCTCTACAATCTCCAGCATCCGCCTTTTCAATAGCTGGAGATCATTTTGCATTTTCTGGGCCGTCTCATAATCAATCTTCCCCTCTTCATCCGGAATGATCTCATACTCCGGCGCTTCCAGTATGTCACCTTCCTCTACCGTCATCAGCCGTGATAACCCTTCGGCCAGTTCGTCAATCTCTTCCCAGTTTTCCGGGCTGTCGGATTTTGCCAGCACAACGGCTTTGGCACCACACGTAGTCTGGCCTTTTGGGACAAGCAGCTTGTTTTCATCGGCTTGTAGCTCAGTAAAGCCAGGTTTTTTTTGTCTTTTCATTGTTCCTCTCCTAACTTTTTGCAATTGTCCAGTTTTTTGCAGCGGCAATCGCTTTTTGTTCGTCAGTTAGTGCGTTAAATGGTGTTAAGCTCAATACTAATTTAGCCGATGTCTGTCCTGTATAGTCGACTAATGCATTTAAGATATTATCAACTGTTTCACTTGACAGTGAATTGACATACTCAAAACCAACATTCGAAAATGTCCTTGGGATGGAACCTAAAAAATTAACTGTGGTTATTTCACGATCATACGTAAACATCGCCACCCCATTCGCCATATTAGAAATATTTATTGCCATAATCGTCGTTAACTTGCGACAATTGTTAAACATAGATCTAAAATTTGTCCCTTGTGAGGTATCAAGCGATGGGACCGTCGTTAACTCGGAACATTCACTAAACATATAATCGAAATTTGTCCCTTGTGAGGTATCAAGCGATGGGATCGTCGTTAACTTGGAACATTCACTAAACATACTCTCGAAATTCGTCCCTCGTGAGGTGTCAAATAGCGGGATCGTCGTTAAACTTCTACATTTACCAAACATATTACCGAATTTTGCCCCTTGTGAAGTATCAAGTAATGGGATCGTCGTTAAGCTGTTACAGCTATTAAACATATAGCTAAAATCCGTTCCTCGCGAGGTGTCAAATAGCGGGATTTCTATTAAATTCTTACAATTTTGAAACATACTGATAAAATACGTTCCCTGTGAAGTGTCAAGTAATGGGATCGTCGTTAAATTCAAACAGTCCTTACACATACTTGAAAACATTGTTCCTTTCGACGTATCGATCATTGGCACTGTAGTTAAATTTGGAAAATCATAATACGCATAACTAAAATCCGTCGCTTGTGACGTATCGAGTGCCAACTTGGAAAGAGCATCATCTGTTATGCTGCTTTTTTTTTCTTGTAGATATGGCAGCGCAACGCGACTCCTGTACTTAATATTTCCAATAAGATCATCAGCGCCTATTTTTAGGCATTTAAGGCCTATTACGCTGGCTTCAATCTCGGGGATGTATGATTGATCGTTTCGCTGTGTAAAATCAATATTTATTTTAATTTTTTTTCTTACATCGCACACTAAATAGTCTGCAATCGTCGACCCACTTAAATCAAGTAATTCTTCATCCCGGTTTCCAGAAACATAAATATCACAATCTTGCAAGCTTTGATCAAAGCTGACGTTGCCAGAGCTATTTTTAAACAGGGATTTACTTATGGCAAGCCCCTTAATATTTGTTGGCAGAATAACTTCACTTATATTAGCATAATTTTCAATCACTAGGCTGCAGTCGCTGCATTGTGAAAAATCAAGGGGTTGCGGCTCCGCAAAACCGAATTTAGACAAAACAATTTCCCGCGGATGAATTTCTGAAAGTTCCAGATTTTCTATTAATGGAACTGATGAAGCATATTTTCCGGCGATCTGTAACCTTTTTCCATCACATAAATGCATATCCCTGATCCGTATGCTCAAGGGTTGGACATTTCCATTGCCAATTTTCAACGTGCTAAAATTCTCACCCGTACCTGGTTCAAACGCACGCACGATTTCAATTCGTTCAGCTGCCAACACCACACTACCGACACTTTTAGTATCGTATATTAAACCGGGACAATCAATAATCTTGAGAAGCGTGTACGTTCCAAGTAAGCTACTGATAGTTTTCAATTGCGGCATGTTCTCAAGATCAATTGATTTGAGCGTTGTCGGAAGCAGAATTTTCGTATAATTACTCCCATCGATCGGAAACAATATATTTTGCAAAGCAGTATTTGTCAAATCCAGTTCCCGCATATTGTAGACATTGGAGAGGTCCAGCGTATTCCCACCACCAGATGCGGTCCCCAGCTTCGTGCAGCCATAAAGGTCCATCTTCCGAAGATACCGGCTGTTTGAGGGCAGCCGCACATCCAGAAGTAATGTTGCACTTCGGCAGACCACCTCGGTCAACTTTGAAGCTTCCACAAGGTTTAAAACGGAAGGCGACAGACCCGCCAGATTATCAATTTTCTTGATCTGCCGGGCGTTGTAGATCACGACTTCCTGGTCGGTTGCGGTTGCCAAGGTTCCTGTGAACTTTGCCGCAATCATGTTTCCATTGGCATCCCGGCCAACTTTCAGCCGCTGCTCAACGCCGTTACGCCACACGACCTTCACGTACTGGGGGCTGTAGGTCAGAATATTCAGGGTCACGCTGCCGCTTTTATTGGCACGCAGCGTGATGGACTGCCGGGTGTCTTCCTCGTAGCCATAGATGGTGTCCAGATACAAAAGCCGCTCGGTCAGCCAGCGCTTCATGTGCTCGTAGCGTCTCCCATGCAGCATGAACAGGTAATCATTTTTGAACTGGATATACTTGGCTTCCATATCGGCGTTGTACTGTTTCTCACCGATTTTGGCCACTTGTTCGCCATACCAGTAGGACAGGATGGTCTCCATCCGGTAGATATTCTGCCGCAGGCCTTTGTACATTTCTGCCAGCTCCTCGGCAAATACTGTACTCACCATGGTCCAGAGCTTGGACCCGGAGGTGTTGTAGGTTCCGGCCACAATGTCGATATCGCTGTAGAACTTTAGGTACCCAGTATTGTCCAAGGCCAGCTGGGAGTCCGCATCGTAGAACATGGGGTACCAGATATTTCCGTCCCAGGTGGTCAGCATCATGTTTTTCCCAAGGTTGTCAACCATCCCAAAGAGGTGCACCTGCAGGTAGTATTTCAGCAGGAAATCTTTATTGAAATATTGCTCCAGTTCCGCACGGAAGGTTGCTTCGGTGCAGTTCTTCACCCAGGTGACCATCCGCTTCAGGCCCGCATACCTGGTGTCGATCTGCTCCTGGGTTAGGTCATCCGGGTCGGGGTAGTTGAGTTCAAAATCTTCTTTGATGCTTTTATCCGAGTCATCTTTGAAGGCGCCGGCACTGGTGTCGGAGTTACTGGACACTTCAAACCGCATGCAGTTTTCCCAGCCCTCCACGCCATTGTCAAGGCCCAGGTTGTTGAAGCAGCTTTTGTCCAGGTTGAAGTTGAACACGCCCATATAGGTTGGGGTGCTCTGATCATCTTTCGCAATATAAAGCTGGATCGGGAACCCGTCGATGGCGGTCCGCTTTTTAGCGTCGGTCTGCTGCGGCGGTGTTTTGTCCGTGTACAGCTTATCGTTGATAAACTTGCACATGCCGGTGTTGTTGGCATGACTGCTTTCCATATAGTCGGCTTTGAGGGTGAATGTGCTTTCGGGCAGGCTGTTCGGGAATGGGCTGTAAGAATGCTTACTGCCGTCCTGGTTGACCAGCTTCATTTTATAGTTTTTGACGGCGTACTGCAGGGAGGATGTCCCCTGCCAGCCTACCGGGCAGCCCATCAGGTCAAAACTTTCACCGTATTTGTTGCTGTCCGTTGAGATATACTTGATGCGCAGTGGTACCTTGTTATCCTTGGTCATAGCGGCGGTTTCCCCATAGAAGTACATGGTAGGCATCATGTTTTCATAGTTGAGCCGGTACTTTTCTTCTTGCTCATCCAGATCAGGGATGTCCGCTATGTGATTCTGGACGATCTCGTCCCCAGAGAGCGCCCGCTCATAGATGCGGATGCTGTAGATTTCGCAGTCTCCAAACAGCGAGGGCACCCAAGCCCCGGATACCAGCGCAAGGGTTGTGTTCAGGTAGATCCTTGTCGTATTGGAAAAGCTCTCACTATCTGTCATAATAAAGGCTTCGGTGAGCACGCCATTGTTATAGATTTTCGCCAACTTGTTTTCGCGGTCGACGACAAAAGTCGCCCGTGAAATTTCCTCTTCCAGAACAGCGGCTTTAATCTTGGTGGTTCCGGAGTTTAGGTACATGGCTTTGGTGTCAATGGCAAAACCCTTGTTATTGCTATCACTACCGCGCATATCCATCACACAGGCCAGCTCTTCGCCGCTGTCCCGGGTTCTGAACTTCACATCGACGGTCAGCCCATAGGGTGCGTTGTCCTTCAGGGCCTGCAGGTCAATTTCTACGTAGGACCCGCCGTTGCATTTCAGGGCGTTGTCCACCCAGCCGTTAGCGCCGCCATAGTTAAAATCGACCAGACGGACCGCTGTGCCGTTTCCGGATTTATCCGGCCAGTTTTCCCGGTTGGCGTCCTGGTTCGTCCGGCCGGTGGCGTCAAACCAGGCGATCAGGCTGGCATCCTGCACAGGCTGCAGCGGTGTATAGGACGACGGGTTGACGGTTAGACGCTTTTCGACAAAGGCGGTCTTGGCGCCTTCCTGTGTGGACACGTTGATCCGCAGGGTATGGTAACCGATGGCCAGGTCACGGGTGCTCCAGATATTGGTACCTGCGGAAATGACCAGCTGCTTAACCAAGGTGCCGTCCACCAGGTATTCCGCATTAAACTTGCTCACCCCTTTCAGCGACACGCGGTATGGAATTTCCACCAGATCACGGTATGCGACCTGATCGGTGTCAAAATCACAGATAATGGTCAGGGTGTCGGCGTCCTCGATCACAATGTTAAAATCAAGGCTGTTTGACTTATAAACCCCACTTTCCGCAGCGATCGTCACCTTGTGGGCTCCGGGTGTCATGGCGGGCAGCTGCACGACGTTATAACCATTCTGACCGGATAAGCGCGTGAGGGTTCCGTCGATATTCTGTGAAAGATAGACCGGGTCCAGCGAGATCGTGTCAACGGTAATAGGGATGCGGATTACCGACTTGATCGTGAAGTCCTGGGAATCGTCAAAGGTCGATGTGATATCCAATCCACCGACTTTCAATTGAAAGGTCAGCTTGTCTGTGGTCAGCCCACCGCGGTCGGTGACATACATCAACAAAGTATAATTTCCCTTTGGCTGCCCTGGAACTACCAACCGGTTGAGGCCCTGCTGTACCTCTTCTGTCTGAATTTCGACATTATTAATGAGTACATGCAGCATCCCATAGCCAATGTTTGGACTGCTCCAGCGATACCGGATTTCAATTTCTTCATTTGTTGAAAAGCTCCCACCCTGAAAGGTGCTGGTCATGATCGGGATGGTGGAGCCGCCACCACCGCCGCCACCTCCCGTGGCTAAAGATTCAATGGCCTCTGCCGTTCGCAATGGTGTCATGATTACGTTGTTATCAATCCCTGCTCTAGCTTGCTCCTCCGATGCAACTGGAAATTTTCCAGCTCCTTTCATACGCTCTCCAGATTCTATTTTCTCAAGTCTGGTGCTCAAGTCTGTTTCACTGTCCCGAGCGGTCGTCACCTCATCATTCAATTTAGCTGTTGTAGCGATTGTTTCTTCTATACCACCTATGACCTGTTCCACACGCTGTGCTGCGTTGTTGGCGGTTTTTGTAGCATCCTGAGCATCTGTAATAGATTTTTCAATGGTCTCCTGAACCTGGTTGATGGTTTCCCATGCGCTGGTTGCTTTATCGAAAGCTCCATCAATACTACCCAAAGCTTTGTTCAGAGCATTAAACTCACTGGAACTCAACACACCATTTTCGGCCCGATTTTCCCGGACCATGACGATAAAATCGACGGAAGTCAACCGTTCACCATCGTGCCCAAATAGAGCTACTCGAGTAGGCATTGGCCCGGCAGCAGCCAGCATTTGATCTGTGAAGGTTACAACGATCTTTCCGTTTTCAATAACTGCATCGTTGAAAACATCGTGTCCATCAGCTTTGTCACAGAAAACACGGGCATTCACGTTATCTCCTGATATGTTAAAGGGTCCACCATCTTCAGTCAGGGTGATTTCTACTTCCCTTGTTTTGCTGTCATATTGCCCCATGTACAGCGTGTTCTCCAAACAGGCCGGAGCATTAATATCAAGCACCAAAGCTTTCCTTGTTTTAGCAATTGCCATGTTCTTTCACCTCTGCTGGTGAATCTCCCGGACGAGAAACGCCCAGTTCAACCGTAATCCCGTTATCTCCCGGAATGTGTTCTACAATAATGGAGGAATTAATTACCAGCTTCTTTTCAAAGGTTTCCGGACCTACTTCGACTGACAGGATATAATTTCCTCGAGGGATTCGAACCACTTCGGGCCTCTCAACCGGTTCCGCCTTTGTATCTTTCGTGTTTTTATTAAACATCTTTTTCTACCTCCGTATAGGGCTTAAATAGCAAAGCCGCTTCGCCGTTTCTTAAATACTCTGTCAAAGCATCTTCGATCTTTTCAACAAAAGCCGTAAACGCTGCCTTGTCTTCACGACATTCCTGCTTATTGTCAGCACAAATTTCCGGATGGTTCTCCTGAATGCTGCTATAGGCGCTTTGAACACCTTTTTCATCGTTTGTTATAATGGACGCGCTGAGATACATGGCATCCTGGTGATTGATCTGCGTCTGATCCGTGATCATAACGGTTATTTTAGGATTGATCATTTTATTCCTCCTCAATAAATTCAATGGTTCCATCTTCATTTTTATGAAACATAATAGGTCTTGGCTCAGTAATTTCAGACGTTCTCATTGGCTTTTGAATCGCTTCGGTATACTGCTGTAAAGGCGCTTCAAATGAGCGTAACGCTTTTACTGCCGACTGATAGGTGACACCTTGTGCCAGCATCATCTTATCCAGTATTTTACCTTGATTTTCCACTTTCTCATAAAGCTCCTGGATACTTTTTACCAGTACGGGTATAAATTTGCTGACCTTGATCTGATAGATTTCGTCCACAATTGTTCCATCCTCTTCCCGCTGAGGTACCTTATAAACCAGACTCGAATCGATTCCTTCCAGCTCCTGGGCGATAAATCCAAAACGTTCGTGAAAAGCGTCCTCTTTCCAGTCAAAGCTTCGTACCGGTAACTGCTCCAGATAGGACAGCGCATTTTCTGAAGAGGGTTGTATGTTTCTCTTTAACCGACCATCCGAGTGCCATGCATCAATACCAATCAGTGTGGCTCCGCCGCCCGGTTCAACGACCTCAATTTCAATATATCCCCATTGCTGATCTGTTCCACCCGGATCATATTTGTAATATTTAATGCCATTAACGCCGCCTCGGTTTTTAACCAAATTACAGTTATTAATGCTAAATCCTCTCATATCTAAATTACAGCCAACGGAGAGACCTGCTGGTAAATTTGTGAGGTTTTCTTTGCTAAATGACAGCTTCATTGTGTAATTTGCCTCGGATGTTGAATTTCGGCTTGCCCATGTCATGAAAGTTCCACCTGCATCCAAATCAAAATCCAAGCCTTTTTTGGATGAATCGGCTGCCAGCTGATTGGTTACAATCTGGCCGATTGGTCGGTCATCATCCTTTCGGTAAAATCGCATTCCGTTACTTCCAAGTGTCATGACTAGCTTTTTGGTTGAAGCACTGGCACTATCATAGATAGAAAGGCGGCTATATTCAAATTGGATGTACTGTGTATAGTTATTCCATGCAATACGTACAGAGCTTGCATTTTGTGTAATCGCCGTTCCCAGACCGTTGATCGTCACACGGGCCTGAATGTCTTTAGCGTTCTGTGTAATCTGGCTATGGAAATTTTGGGTTTTCGTATCCGTATAGCCGTTAGCCGTCTTTACTGCATTGTTGACCGTATCCGAAACTGTGCTGATAATGGCACTGGGAGTAATTTTCTGTTCTGCCGACTGTAGGCGTGTCTCATGATTGGTGGCGGAACCATTCAAGGTGGTAATGGAATCTTCTGTCCTTGCTACACGTGAAGTAATGGCGTCCGTTGTGATTTTGATCTGCGCTTCTGAGGTGGTAATGGTTGTTGTGACATAGTTCTTGGCATCCTTCAGCGCCTGGTTTGCTTTCGTTGTCGCGTCTGCCGCTGCATCCTGTCCAGTCTTGGTGATTGTCTTTTCCAGATTCTGAACGCTCAGAGTAATCTGTCCATCCAGAGCTTCGATGCTGGAATGAATCCCTGAAAGATTTCCTTCCAGATCGGTGCCGCCGATCCGGATGCGCAGCACATCATCATTGAACAAAAAAACAGGGTCTTCTATAAGCCCTGTAGTGGGATTCCGGTCTCCCAAACGGATCTCTGAGAGGTCAAGATTGATGTCCATCCGGTCTCCCATGATGATACCGGTAAAAATCGCATCCGCGATGATCCCGTCACCAGTCAGGACCGTGGTCCATTTCCAGTCCCCATCCAGCTTTTGGTTGGCAATCTGCAGGGAGCCGCCCTTCATCCGCGTGGCCTTGGTGGCCTGCTCGTAGGTCGGGGCGTTCAGACAGACTAAACCGTCCCGGGGATCACCATAGATCAGGAAACCGGATTCCGAAGCAATTTCAGCATTCCAGTCATCCAGAATAGACTGGCGAAACACTTTTCGGATCATTGCGTCTAGCCGGTCATTGACATTCTTCACCAGTTCGCTGTCATTCATCATGTCGTCAATAATGTCTTTGCTATAGTTTGACAGCTCAAAATCATTGTTCTCTGGATTGAGGTAGTTCGGTGTAAAACGGATGATCTCAGCCTTAAGCTTAATATTCAGCTTTGAGAGCACTACGCCGATGGTGTCGCCTTCCCGGATGTCCTGCGTGGAATAGCCCAGCGCCTTGAAATCCGCAGCTTTTATTTTATATTCAGTGTTGTCTTTTAATCCTGCAAGCAGACCGTCATAGGTCCGCTGAAGCAAGTTCTCAGGGATTTCCACGCCGTTTTCTTCCCAAATCGTGCAGCGGTGCTGCCGGATGCCGTTGGCATCCAGAATCCCATATTGCTCCTTGTAACTGTCTGGAAGCGCTACCCAGGTCTGGCCTTTGGGCTTGTCCACGGGATCACCTTTTGCAACACTCCACACCACATCCTCAAAGGTGATCGGTTTGCTTTCGCCGGTCTCAGTGGTCATCTCTGCTTTCCCGTATCCGAAGGCCATGGTGTAGTTGGTCCGCTCGGGAATCTGTACGCTCATCTGCGTAACCTCACGGTCATCGTAGATTACACGGCCTCGGTCTGAACCGACGCTCTGCAGGATGTCGATATATCGGACGATCCGGCCATTGTAGAACTCAATGCGCTCTGAGATCACGCCGCCGCAGGCGTTGGCCCAGGCAGAAATGGTTTCCTTCAGATTTTTTCGGGTGCGCTGCATGTAGAAAGACCCCGGAATATCGCTTATACCGGCCTGCCAGCGGCTTTTCGGCTGTGCGGTGTCCAGAAGCTTCCTCAAACCGTTAATCGGCGTATTTCCGGTAATATCCACGAATGGAACGGAACTGGAGAGGGTATCGTAGTAACTGCTTTCACAGTACACGGCCTGTTTGTCGGCATCGGTGTTTTCACGGACAATTTCAAATTCATACCACTTGTCGCGGTCGGTGTCCTTGAACATGATCCGATTGCCTTTTGTCATTTCTTTCGCATACCGGTGATTTAACGGCACTGCTAAGTCCAAGGTATGAAAGCCGTTTTTCTGCCAATCCCGCTTGGCGGTCAGGCAGTCCTCGGGGATCAGCGTCCCGATCAGGTTGTTGTCACGGTCCTGGATGAGAAACTCTGTGATCATTACAAGCACCGCCTTTTATATTTTATGGTGGCGCTTGAGACAGCTGGTGTAAAATCAAACCGGAAGCTGCCAGCTGGGACGCAAAAACTCCGTCCCTCTGGTGCCAGCCAGTTCGTGTTTTTAAAATCCACTTTTAACATGCTTAAAACGCCATTTAAATAGACCTCTCGACGCTCGGTGTCAATGCGCCACTCACCGGCAAGATCGGATGCGGCCAGGGTAACTTTTGCAATAGTTCCATAAAGGCTGATCACCTGGCTGCTGCGCCCGCTGGGCAGTGTGAAAGTAATCACACCGTGGGTATCCCGGCCAAAATTTTCAAAAGTTTTGCTGTCAATATCCTCATAGGTTATTTCAGACAGTTCGCGGCGGACGGGGTCACAGGTAAAGGAGAGCTCAATTTCTGCAAAGTCCTCACTTTCTTTGATCAGCTCGGTACCCGATAGGATACCGCGCCATTCATGACCAGGGTCATCGCCAAAGATTAGCTGCTCCATTCCAGACGTGTACAGCACCTGAAGCAGTTTGGCTTTCATGTCCTCAATGGTCTGGCTGGCCTGTTCCCGTTCCAGAAATAGGTTAACCCGCAGCTTTTTGTTCTGTAGTTTTACATTCCGAAGCATACTGCCGTTCCGCAACGGCATATCCGTCTCAGTCTGCTTGATGTCAATTTCGATGCCGCGGCCCCGGATGCCAAGAACGTGGTCAAGCCGTCTCCCGCCAAACACCATCCAGGTTGTTCCTGCCATGTTTTCAGCCTCCTCTCGCTTTTTTCTGTTTCAATTTCCAGAGCTCTTGGGCCACCAGCTCCGCGTCATGTTCGTTTCGGATTTGGAAGGTGTTGCCGGTGATGAGGATGTCTCCATCCCCTTGTTGCTTTCCACTAGATTGAATGCGGGTTTTATTTTCTTCAGCCGTTTGAACTCTTTCGCCTTTATGCAGGTACGCAATATAGCCATCATTGGGAACATAATCAAGACCATTATAATGATGCCAGCCTGAGTTCCTTTCAATACGCTCATAAACTTCCTGATAAGTTGTTGTGACGGTAGCATTTTTACTTTCAGGCCACCACCCATTCCACCAGGATTTTATTTGATCCCATTTTGTAAGGATGTTTCCGGTATTCGTATCTACTGTGTTATCCAGATCGCTGTAAGCGCCTCTTAATGTATCAATTCCGCGATCCTTTGTAGACTGCGCTGCTTCGATTGTCGCGTCTCTTTGGCGCTCTGCATCTGAAATCATCTCGTTTGCCATTTCATCTGTTGTAATGATTCCTTGATCGCGCATTTGTCGGATTAAGCTTGTATATTCCGCACACTCACGGTTTGCAGAATCGACAGAGCCCATACGTTGCTCTTCTAATTTTTTAACATGTTCAGAAGCCATTTCAGCGGTCATGCGTCCATCTTGATCTTTGATCCGTCCAAGGATAACAGCACTTTCAGCTTCTGTTTCAGAAAGGGTTTTAATGGCATTGGTCCGCATATTTTCACGCAGCTGGTTGATCTGGTCATGTTCTGATTGTGTCAACGCTCTATTTTGATCACTGGCAGTTTGCAGGATTAATGCAATCTGATCTTGTGCACTCTGAGTATTAACCTTTTGCTGCTCATAAAAATTTGTTAATCCCAACATCAAATCATTCTGTTGTGCAGCGGTCATCGTCGAAGATGAAGTAAAAAAATTACTTAATGTTGTCAAGTCGTTCTGGCAATCTTGATCCAATTTTTGGGTAATCATCGTCCCCATATTCGAAAACTGAGTGGTAAGATCAGCAACAATCTGACCGGTAATAATTGAACCATTCACCTGAAGATTAAACAGGCTCTGTTGCACGCCCTGGTCAAGCTCAATATAAGCACCGACCGCCTGGCGTGTTGCTTCAGAAATTTTCACCGACGTGTCTTTCGCGGCAAATCCGATCTGACCGGCATTGGCTGTCACACGCTGAGCGGCTTCGTCCGATTTGGCGGTAAAAATATCCACCTCCGGCATAACATCTGCATTCAGCTGTTTGTATGCCTCTGCGACGCCCACACCAACCGCTGCGGCTGTAACACCAATCGCACCGACCGCCAAAGCGGTTGTTCCTAAAGATGGTGTCAAAATATTCGAAAGGATTCCTGTAAGGCCTGAACCGCCGCCCAATGCTTTTGAAGCAGCTCCCGCTGCATTGGGCAGATCAAGAACCTGATACTTAACACCTTCAATCATTTTTGCAGCGTCAGGAAGAGCCTTTGTAATGGCTCCGCCAGCATCTGCGACACTGCTCATACCTTTGGCTGCCGGTTTGACAACGGATGGTAGACCAGATACAACATCGACGACTGCTTCGGTCGCTTCTGCTGCTTTAGGCATCACTTTTGGAAGAACTTTTCCAGCAGCACTCATTGTTTCTAAAGCTTTTGAAGCGCCTGAAATTGCTGGTTTTAGCTTGGTAAAAGTGGTGATTCCATCGCCCAGTAGCTTGATGACTGGTCCTGCTGCTATTGCAACAGCTCCCCACTGAACAAGGTTTTCCTGTTGCTCATCAGTCAATTGCGCGAACCAATCCGCCACATCACCAATGAGATCAGCGGCTTTTTCAAGGGCAGGTGCTGCCGCATCACCCAAACGGATCAGGGCATTTTTAGACTTATTCAGAGCCGCCTCAAATTTTGCTCCGGCGTTTTCCTGACTTTTCAGAAATGCTTCATCGGCTGCACCAAGGGAGTCTGCCATGGCCGCAGTCTTTTCACGAAGTGTATCGCTTTGTGCTCCAGCAAGTGCAAGCGCTAATGTTTGTCCCTCAATGCTGCCGATATAATCCTGGAGCGGCATCCCGCTGTCATTGGCGGCTTTGACAATCGCGTCGATCGTTCCCTGTAGCCCAAGGCCCTCCATCATTGCCTTTCCGGTTTCATAGCCCAGACTGTTCATCAGCTCGGTCATGGAATCGGTCGGTGCCATGAGTGCCTGCAGGACTCCACGCAACTGCGTCGAAACCTCGGCTGCCGTACCGGTTACACCGGTACCCGTTGCCATAACGCCGAAGAGTTCTTCCTGGCTGACCTTCAATTCTGCAGCCAGCGGAACCACGCGACCCATGCTGGATGCCAGTTCAGGGAAAGTGGTCTGGCCCAGCTTCACCGTCATGAACGCCAGGTCGGCCACCTTGCTGTTGGCTTCGGCGCTGGTATCCCCATATCCTTTGGTGACGGCAGACAGCAGGTTGACGGCATCGGTTGTGGTGGCCGCGCCTGCTTTAGCAGCCTTTCCAGCGATTTCCAAGTTTTTAGAAGCATCAGCAGTGTCCCCATAGGCGGAGATGACCTGATACAGACCCTCAGAAATATCACCCGCGGCAATCCCCGTATCATCTGACACCTTGAGAACATCCTTGCTGAGCTGTTTTGTTCTCGCCTGTACCACTTCTCCAGTACCGTCGATCAGCGTGGAAACCATGCCCATAGACTTTGAAAAATCAAGGTACATTTTTCCAGCCGCTACCCCGACTGCTGCCAAAGGAACCGAGACGTGTTTTGTCATGCTTGTACCCACACCGGATAGCTTTTCACCTACACGCGCAGTCTTTTCCAGGGATTTCGAAATCTTATCCGCTTCAGTGACACCAGCCACACGGGCTTTTTCCATATCTGATTTAAAACCCGCAATATCCGCCTTAAGTTTTACTTCCAACGGTGCCAGGCTGATGCCGCTTGTGATACTCATTTCATTGTTCTCCCTTCGTTATATTCTGCAATGGCCGTCTCATCAGCTTCAGTCTGCTGTAAACGCCAGATCGCTTTCAAAATATCGCGCCCATCCTTCGTTTGGTTCATCGCGTCAATCCAGCTTTCTTTTCGATACAATAAAAAAGCCCCGTAGGGCAGGTTCATGACTTGATCAAAATTTAGTCCTGTGTAATATGCAATTCTTTTGATTTCATAAGATGAAAGGATATAGTTATTCTCCCAGGCTTCCCGTGGAAAGTATTTTTTTATGATGGCGTCTCCGACGTCTCCTGCGGGGACTGGGATTTGGAGTTTGGGTCAAAGTCTGCCTCCAATTTTCCAGACATAACATGGGTATAAACGGCCATAACAGCATCAGACGGTAACACATCCATTTCTTCATCCGCAAATGTTCGCCCTTCAGTGTTGTTATTCAAAAGCAATTGTACGCATTTTTGCTTGATTTTATAATCCTCGCCAGGAATCGCACTATCGTCACCGTTTTCCAACTTTATAATCTGTGCCAAAATACCACATGTCGGCAGCTTCACATGTATTTTTTCTTTTTTAATTTCAAAATCAACTGTTTTGTTGATATAGTCATTTAAGTTAATCATTGTTTTCTCCAATCAAAAAAGCACCCTTGCGAGTGCTTATATTTTATTCTATCCATACAGTTAAAATTTGTGGTAATCCCATACTTCCAGGCTCAGCCACAGTTCCATATGCTGTCACTATGTCACCTTTTCCTCTGTTTTCAAGCGTATTGTTTTCAAGTCCGCCTGGAACTAACAGTAAATAATCACCATATCCATCATTCTCCACTTGAGAAATCATGCAATTAGGAAAAGCTTCAAGTTTTGCCTCTTTATCTAAAGCGGAGATTTCACCTATGATTACAACCGACTTTCCTTTCCAATTTCCAGCATTGATTTCTACAAAATCAGCAGGAACAGCCTCGTTTTTAATTTTTTCAACGTCTTCGTGAACCTTTTGACTATCAGATTCAACCGTTGGTGTTTGTCCAGCTTCAGGTGTAACAGCCGTTTTCTCTTGGGTACTGCAACTCGTAAAAAATATCACCGAAATACACATAATACAGATAACAGCAATTCTTTTCTTCATATCAATTACCCCCTTATAAGCTAATAATACACCCTAACAGGGGGAATTGCAACTTAAGATGGCGTATCTGAACTCGGTGCTGGATTATCAGCTTCCCAAGCAGTAAATTCAGCATCTGTCATTTCTTCAGAGAACTCTGCCAGGAAGTCCTTGAGGTAAGAAATCGCCGTGATTTCAGCATCCACTGTCAGCTCCTTCTCACCGAACTCAATGGCAAAACCGTTGCCGCCCTGACCAATCATGGTAAAACGGATTTTTTTGCCGTTTTCCTTCACGTGCACAAAACGCAGCAGAACAGTCTTCAGCTTCACGCCAGAGCCGCCGAAGATCAGCTTTTTCATCTTCGTGGTTCGGTCGACTTCAAACTTCGCACAGCTTAGTAGACCAATGTTCTGTAAATCCCATCGCAAAACGCCGGTCTTGGCCGTCATTTCCTCACTGGTAATCGCAGACTTCACAATGGTGCCATACTGGTTTTTGACATCATATTTTTCGGGTTTATAATCCACGCTGAAGCCGCCGGAACAGTGTCCGACATTGTGCGCTTCAGTCTCGATCTCATCCGAGGTCGGGATCTCAGACAGTGCGCCTTCAACTTCATACATGTAGACTTCGCCAGCCCCCAGGATAATTTCCTGATTATCAAGTTTACCCATTATTTCGTTTCCTCCATTTTATCAAATAGTATCGTGTCACTTCAAATACCAGCAGCCCATCCACATCATAATCCTCCGTGCCGCCGCTGCCTGCCAATGTGCTCCGGAAGCGGATGCCGCCGTGCAGCCGGTACACCAGATCATGTGACATGTCCAGAACCTCCTGAAGCTTTTTATCAAGCTCTAAGCATTTGTCATAATCTTTGTAAATAATTTTCACTTCCAGCTGAGTCTCATTAACCACGCCTCCGGAGATTGGAGCCGTCTTATAAACCAGCGTCGGCACTTCTGTATCCGTTGTAAAGACCGGATAAATGTGATCTTTCAGTTCTGGAATCTCTGTCGCAATATAGCTTATTAAATCATTTTCCACTTTAATCTCCAGCCAGTATCCTTGCGATCTGGTCTTTGTTTTTCATTTTTGCATTCTCTAGGTAGGGTTTTGGTTTCTGCCCTCTGGTGGTGTGCCAGCCCTTGTACTTCCCAGACGCCACCTTAAACTTCCATGGTGTTTTTCGGCCGCCGCCTTTGGCATAAATGCCGGTGCCGTTGTGCACAAAGGATGCATATTCCAAAGAATTACCCACGGTCCCCACAATGGCGTCTGGTCCAAAATCTATCTCATGGTGGATGTCGGCGCGCAGCGCCCCATAATTTACCGGGCAGTCCTGCTTGGCGGTTCGTTCAACCACCAGACAGGCTTTATCCATATTTCCGGCCAAACGTTTCAGTATCTCCAGGGTTGCATTGTTTATACTGGCTTCGAATGCTTTATTATCAGACATCAGTGTCCACCTTCTTGAGAAGGAGATTGTTGAACCTCCCATCGTTGGTGGCGCTGATGATCTCATATATTTCGCCTGTGTCCGTCTTTTTCAGGCGGTTAATGTAAGGCTTTATATACTTACACCTGGTCAGCCCGGTATGGGTGCTTTCGTTATAGCGGACGCTCTGGGTGTGCAGCAGATCATTGGTCTTTTTCACAGTAACCATAATAATCCGACCGACATCCCATTCCTCACGGAGAGCACCTGACGCCGTTCGAATGGTTACTTTTCGTTGTAGGCTGTAGCTGCGCATCTCACTGTTAATGCTCATCGTCTCACCTCGGAAGCTTCCGGATGCGGCGCAGCTGTCTGCGCAGTCCTGCTGGCAAATTTTCAATATAGCTTTCAGAAATACCACTTTGGCTGGTCGATGAAATGCCCTCAGCTCCAAGTTTGTTGAAGCGGATCAGCGCCAGCTCTTTGACAATATGCTTCACCGACATTGGCAGCATTTCAGATTCTGCTGTATTCACATAGTTCTTGACTTCTGCAATCGCGTCCTCTACCAGGTATTTCTGAAGCGCTTCATCCAGCGTATTGAAGCCTGGATAGTGCCCCAATTCCATCAGTAATTGTTCTTCCATTGCTTCTCCCATCTAAAAAGAGGCAGGGCAAAGCCCCGCCTGATTAAGCCGTTACTTCTTTGGTATTAACAGGATTTTCAGCCGTATTGGCCACTTCAACCTTGGTCGGCGGCACATCTTCGATGGTGCCAATCGTACAGTTCAGAACCGCAATAGCATCTTCCCGCAGCACCTTCGCGCCATATTTGCACAGACCACGGACCCCGTCAGAAAAAGAATCCTGGAGCCGCATGGCTTCAATCTTAGAAAGCTGCTTGGCTGCCCCAATAGCAGACTTGTGCAGCGCAATGATTTTGTTGGCAGGCAGCTCTTCAGACTGCACCACCTGCAGCGTGCTGATGGTCTGGCCTTCAACAATGCCATTTGCCAGTACATTCGGATTGGATGTAAAACGTGGGTCTTTAGAAAGAACCCCCAGCATATCCGCTGTCACGATCACAAAACGATTGACCTTTGGCACCTTCAGCTTGTTCAATAGTGTGCCCAGATCGACAATATAGTCATAGGCATTTTTCGGCGTGACCAGTTTCTTGGAAGACGCAGTGCCAATATTCTGGGCGGTCTTCGTCACTGCACCAGCCTGGGCCAAAATATAGTGGTCATAGCTTTCTGCCAAAATCGCTGAATGCTCGGCTGTAGTTTCCTGAATCACTGGCCCCTTAAGCTGTACCGCATCACAGTCATCTAAGCTAAACGCGAAGTATTTCTGCTGGTCAAAGGTCATGTCCACAGGAGTGGTCGTGATCTCATCCCACTCGACCGATCCGCTATAATCCTTAATCGTGCCTGCTCCGATCCGGTTGAAACGACAGGTTTCACCCTGGACGCTGGTTGGCGCGGTCGTGATCGCGTCCCCAATCGAAACGTTATGAAAATTGAGAAGCAAAGCCGCTTCCCAAAGTGTTGGTTTAAAACTTGTTACTGCCATGTTCTGTTACCTCCTAAAATTTCATTTCGCCCAGCTGGGCCTGAATCTCTTCAACGGACATGTTATCCACATTTTTGACCAGATTTTCATAGGTGCTGCCGGATGCCTGAGAACCTGTATCCGGGCTCGGCGGCGTAAAGCCGGAAATGCTTTCTTGAAACATTTCCTTGTACTGATCCATGAGCTGCTTGCCCTGTTCACCCAGACCGCCAACCTGGCCCTGGTCATCCACCACAAGCTTGTCACGGTCAAATTTACTTGCCAGCAGATCCGGGTACTTGGCTTTATTCTCCTTCAGAAATCCAGAAATAGCATTATCCAAGGCCATGCTGCGGATTTTGTCTTTACTGTCCTTTTCCAGGGTCTTGATCTGTTCCTCATATTCCGTCACCTTCTGCTGCAGGGCCTCATTGTCAACATTGTCCTTTTTCAGCCCCTTGATGGTATCATTGGCGGTTTTGAGCTGCTCCTCTAATTCTGTTGTCCTGGCAGCAGCCTTCCCGTCATCAATCATGACGTCCTCACCAGTAGCCTTCAGAATGTCTGCAATCTGCTCATCGGAAAGACCTTTACTTTTTAAAAACTCTTTTAATTTCATGTTAAACCTCCATTTAATAATCTTTAAACAATGGGCACCGAACAGTTTTCTTCTGTTGCGATTTCCCAATCATCAGCCAGAATTTCTTTTATTGTATTGGCTAAAAATCTAGTCTCCCGGATATTGACAATACGGTTATCAGCAGTAAAGATTAAAATCGTATCCCCATCCCATTTCCAATAACCATTCCAGCATTGACGTTTTACGGGCAGATCATCCTGACGCATCAGCTTAAAAGCTTCTTGGAAATTGAGCAGCTTTTCGGATGTGTCTGGGAGAATGAGTGTCTTAACAGCCTCATCGAACTGGTTGTTCACGTTGTACTGATCAACCAGCAGCCAATCCTCTGCCAACAAATCATCCATATCTGGAATCCAGAAAATTTCTTTACTGTCAAAACGCATCATTATGACGGGATTATTGGCCAATTCCGTTTCTAGTCTGAAAACATAACCAGGTATTTTCTTAATGTGTTTCAACCGCGAAACGACCATGCCTTTTTTAAGCTGCTGCAATGCCCAGCCGAAGGTACCTTTCTTTTCGTAGTTTACTTCTTTCGTCACTTCGCACCCCATCGGTTCAATGGGTTTGGCAGAAAGTCTGGGTGCTTCGACCAGACGCATTTCCTTTGACGCTTCCAACTGTGCCACCCTTTTTTCCAAATCTTCAAGCTTTTCTCGATTAAACATATAGCCTCCTTAAATTTTATGCACTAAAAAAAGAGTTCACCACACGGCTTACTCTTTATAGCTTAATCAGCTGTTCTCTTCGCAGCAGCTCTTCCTGCCACCACTTCTCATATTCCTCTTTGGCCCATTCCGGGGCATTCTCGGTCAGACCTAATTTTTTCATTCCCCAGTAACCATTTTCATCATAAATCACGTATGGAAGAAATTTTGGCATTATCATGCAACCTTTTTCTAAAACCATTTCTTCACCTCCTCAACTATTTTCAAGCTCAGTTCCTTGGCCTTACTGCCATTGGCATAATAATCATTAAATGCTTCTGCTAATGTTTCAGAATAGTCGGTTGCTGCATAAGTGGATATCTCACGGGACAACTCTGTAAGACTTTTTCCACTTGTCACTTTAGTCGCAGCATCCCTCACAATTTTTTCAGCCATCAAGCATCCATTCCAGGCATCCGCCCGATTTTTCATCCCTGTGATATTATTTTTTATCAAGTAGGACTCGATCACATGCCCAAACTCATGCGCAATAATACTGTCAACTGTGGTTCCATCTGGGTAAAAATGTTGTTTTACAGCCTTATCATAATATGCGTTAAACCCATTCAAATCCGAAAACAGATCCGGATTAAAAGTCAGCTTAACACCTTGAAAATTTTTGCTCGGCCCAGTCGCCATCGCGCCATTTCGGCTTAAATCCATATGCTTGATATAACCGTCTAACTGCGGGTAGTCCTTTAGCAATTGGTTAAGCGTTCGGAAATTTCCAAGAACCGCTTTGGCATCAAGCCCGGTTAAATTTGCATTTTTGATACCATATTTTTGTTGAGCATAATTGACTAAACGGGATATCGCTGAACTGTTAACGCTCTGTATGCCTCCATTATTACCCATTTTAAGGAATTTTGCAATCGCATCTTTATCTGTGACCGGCAGATAACAGCAGCGGCAGTTCGCATGGATCGGCAGCACCAGCGCTTTATCAATCGGAAAAATCCGGCCATGCAGCGCTCCGCACTGCGGACAGGTCCGCTCATCGAGGGCGGCCCAAAACTGCACGTATTTCACACCGCAGTCTTGATAGGCCTGAAGGGAAGCTGCGTTGAGGTAGTGCATGGTCTCGGTCCGGACAAGGCGGTGGGCGTTATGAAAGCCCTGGTTCATCAGATTATCCAGTTCAATTGCCAGCTCTGTGATGGATTTCCCCCGGATCATGCCCGACACCAGCGTGTTTTTCAGATTCACCAGCAGCTTGTCCATATTTCGCCAGATCCGCTTTGAAAAATCCTCACCGCGCCAAGGTTCCTTTGCCAGCTCCTCAAAGAATCGGAGATTTGGCAGGTTTAAGTCAATGCCCAGCTCACCCACAATGCTTTTATAGTTGTCCTGCATGCCTTTGGAAACCTTCTTGAAAAACTCTTTAGTGGTTGATTTTTCCAGGCCCTTCAGCACCTTGGCAAAGGAGGCATTGATCTTTTTCAGGCGGCCATATCGGTTCAGCAGCGCCTCGTCCAGAAAGCCATCCTTACAGATTTGCTTTTCAATGGCATACAACTCGGCGCTGATATCATAGGCTGCCTTGCGGTACATCTGCAGGATATCCCGGCTTTGCTTCTCAATGTCATTGTATTTTCGCCAGGTGCTGTTTGCGATCCGCGCTTCCCAATACTCACTCGTCGGCCTGCTCATGAGCGTCCTCGTCTATGGGCAGCGGCTGGATTGGGATTTCATCATTCGCCTGCTTTTCTTCCTGTTTTTCCAATTCCTGAAGCTCCTCCTCCACATCCGTCACATAAGGGTGATGGGCCAGAATGGTTTTCTCAGAGATCAAGGTCTTACTGACCACGCAGTTATTGATGATCTCGGCCTCATTGACCTTCATGTTGCGGTTAAAGAGCATCTCAACATCCTGATCATCGTAATTCTTGCCCTCGGTCAGCTCCAGATATCGGTTCACAAAGTAGAGGAGCTGTTCAAAGCCTTGTCGGAACTGTGTTTCAAGGGCATCAGCCTTCAGATCAAGCCCGGCATACATAAACTTCAGCGCCACCCCGGAAGGGTTGTTACCAAATTTATCCAAGTCTTTGTTGATAGACTGCCCATCCTCGACAATATCCCGCTTCAGCTGCTCGTAGTGTTCCCTCAGCGCCGTGATGTCCATGGTCGGTGTCAGGGCCTCCACACCGCCTTCCTGCGGATCGTCAATGGGAATGGCGCGATCCTCGTTCAGAATTTTCATGAACTCATGGATATCCTCGCCGCCATAGCCTTTCAGGATAAAGATCAGGTTTTTAACCTCCTCCACGTAATTGGCGGCCTCGGATCGGGACAGGTCATACTGATCTAACAGGCTTTTGACAAACTTGATATCCGGAATCTCCACATGGTTGTTCTTGAACGGGATGAACGGCACCCGGCCCCATCCCTGCCACTGCTGTCCACGCTGGAAGTGTGCTACTGGCCCGTTCTCTGGCTCGCCGTCGTAGGTATAGGGCACCAGCAGATTGCTCTGGTTCACAAACCTTTGATAGCTGGTCGGTGTCCAGTATTCCACGTTGTGGATCGTCTTTTTCCGGTTGTACTCCCAGACCTGGGTATCATAGATCCGGATCATGGAAGCCAGTTCCGTGTGGCTGCTATCTGTCCATTCGGGTACACACTGCTCCGATGGCACCACCATGGTCTGGAAATGGCCCTGTTCATCAATATAGGGCAGCAGCCAGCCAATGCTGCAGTTGGATGCTTCATAGCCCAAAAGACTCAGGTTGTACCCAAACTTGCTTCCAAGCGTGTCTTTGACTTTATCCGCATATCGCTCATCCTCGCATTTAAGCGTGTAGGGCTTTGACAGCAGGTAGGACACCTTTTCGTCCACCTGGGTTTTATACTTGCCGTGGGCCAGCTTATTATTGGCCTTTCCGGTTTCCTCGACTTTCTGGCCCTCTACCATTTTTGTGATCCGGCGATTGAGAATATCATTGTCTACCTGGTAGTATTGCCGCCCCACAAACATCCAGGCGCGCCGGGCGCTCTGGTTAAACTGGTCAATCAGATATAAAATCCGGCCATCCGTCAGCGTTTGTTCTTGCTCTTTCATTACCGTCATTCCTGCCATAACCCCCTTTTTAACACGATTAAAAAATGTTTTAATGCCCATTTAAACACCCCGCTTTCTGAACGTCCGGATGCCGCCGCGTTCCATGTTCTCGGCAATGCCCGTGGTCGCATCGGGTGCATCATCATGGGCGTTTTTGCCGTCACGCTGATAGCTGTTCATGGCTTTATAATAATCTGGGAAGCGGTCGCGCCAGTTCCTGGGATAATAAACATGATCCATGACCCAGCTGGCATGCGTCAGGATGCGCGCCTTTTTGTTTTGGCTCTGATGAAACCATTTTATCTTTGTCCGGTTGCTGCGGTAACGTTCCTTCAGAATACGCTCCACAGCCCGGGCAAAACCGCGGCCCCCGTTGTTGGACTCAATCTTTGCTTTATTTACGGCCTGCTCATAAAACGCCTTGGCAACCTTCTTTTCGGTCACCTCCATGGGCTCCTGTGTATAGACAATGTCCAGCACATAGGCCTCCAGGTTGTACACGCCGTAAATAATGCAGCACAGATAATCCGCGCCCTCATCAGCCGTATCACAATAAGCCATAATGCCCTGGAAAAGCGGTTTTCCGTGGTCATTGACTGGGATGGTGTCATAGGTCTTGAACTCGGTATAGAGCCGACCTTTAACATCAATCGGAATCTGCTGGTAGTTGGCGCTGGCAATATCTTCCCCCATGGCCCGAACTTTATTTTTATAGCTGCGGTGGCTCAGAATTTCTTCACAGAGCATGGTGCCGTCATCCCGCAGGGCTTTCATGGAGACGTGGCGCACCTTTATGCCCTGTTCTGCATAGTATTTTAAGGCCCGTCCTGCCAGATCACCGCTTGCCCAGCGCGTCATGATAATGATGATCTTGCCGCCCTCTTCCAGTCGTGAGAGCATGGTATTCGTGAACCAGTCCCAGTGCTTTTCCAGAACGGTTTCGTTATACGCTTCAGAAGCCGACTTGATTAAGTCATCAATGATTAAAAGTGACGCGCCAAAGCCGGTGGCCGTCCCGGTCGGGCTGGTCGCCAGATAGTTGTTGTAGCCACCCTCCAGACTCCAGAGATTCATGGCTCCATCGCCTGCTTTGATTTTTACGCCCGGAAAAACATCGGAGTAAACAATCCGGTGGCTGTCAGCTTTCTGTTCCTGGATGGCATTTCGGACATTTTTGGAAAAGCTCGTGGACAATGTTTCATTGTAGGAGCCGGTCATAATTTTTTCTTCCTGATTTTGCCCCAAGACCCACTCCACGAACAGGCCCGCGGTCCGGGACTTCCCGTGCCGCGGCGGCATGTTGATGACCATGATCTCATCATTGGATTCATAAAAGTTTTGGAGATCTTCACAGAATTCTACCAGAAAGGCCCGGTCCCGTTTGTAGAACTTCGGTGCCCGCAGATTGCAGTACCAGAAAAATTCCTTTCGCGCCAGCTCAATCTGTGTATCCAGGGCATCATCCTTCACGGTTCGCACCCCGGAAATGGCGTTACTCAGGGCTTCGATGCTTTTCTTTTGGGTGTTGATCACAGGCCATGCCTCCTTCCATCAAAAATAAGGCTCAAATTGCCCCGTATCGGGGCTTTGGCCTTGTACCTAAATATCGTATCGAATTTTATTTCTTGAACATTTTTAAACGTCGTTTTAACGTTTTTGAACACTATCAGCGCACACCGCCCACCTGGTTCAGGGCATGCTTCGCCATTCAGACTTTTTTAAAAAAGACTGTTCCGGGTTCGTATGTCATTCTGCAAAGAAGAACCCGAGACGCATCAATCGGGTTCCCCTTGCAAAAGTAAGAATGGGGGGTGTAGCTTTATGTTAAGGCCGAAAAAGGTAGAAAAAACGGCCAGAACACCTATACAAAATATGCGGATACCGTCAGTTCAACGGGCTCACCGGAAAAGGTCATCCGCACCTTGGCCTTTTTCCGGTGGCGGTCAAGCTTCACAATGTCTTTTTCATGGCCCACCAGCGGGCCATCCGTGACTTCGATCTGCCCGCCTGGTTTTCCACGAATGGTGGAGGGCTTGAACAAGCCGCCGTCACCATACAGCCAAAACATCTGCATTTTCTCATCTTCAGAAAGTGCACTGGGCCTTTCTGCACCCAGAAACTGGATCACACCTGGAATGTTCCAGGCTTTATAGTATTCTTTAGTATTCATATCCAGATAGACAAACACGTATCCGGGCATGAGCAGGCGCTTGCGTGTAGTCCAATCACCCCGGCAGCGCTCCAGGCGCTCCTCCATGGGAATAATGGTTTCTGTCAGTCCTTCACGCTTCAGGCGCTCCTGCACCGCCATCTCCATGCCGCTCATCACGTGCAGCACATAGATTTCTCTCATTTCAGATCCTCCTGCTTTTCGGAAAGGAACTTGGTGACCTCGGCGTACAGCTTGGGGTTCTCTCTTGCCATGGCTTCAAAGACCAGGGTTTTCACCTGTTCCATGCCTGCCTCCATGATATCCTTGTTTTTCAGATCCATGTTATTCTTGTAGCTGGCGGCGCGGATCAGCGCGTTACTCTGGTTAATCAGTTTAATTGGATCAATGTTCTGCCATTGTGTTTCATCCATGTTATTGATGGCTTCCAGCACATGGTGAGACAGCAGCCGGATAATCCCCTCGCTGGTGTCCAGCTGCGGGTAACGCGCGATCTCATCCATAATGACACGAAAATTCTCCTGGGCCATGCGCAGGGTCTCCACGGTGGCATTCAGGTTGGTGGCATGCCGCCAGACACTGGTCACGGAAATCTCGAAACCACAGTCCCGGATGTAGTCCGCGATTTCTGCATACGTAAAATCCGCCTGCATCATCTGTTCAACAGTCTCTTTGATGTCGGCGGGGAGTTTATCAATTTTGCTGTGTTTTCGATTTTTCTTTGCCATATAATCACACCTTTACTGCAGGGTCCTCAATGAAGTAAAGCGCCAGCTGGATGCCCTTGTGAGTCAGGGTCACTTCACAGCTCTGATCATCGGCGTCCTCGATCTCAACGTGCTCCTTGGTTTCGGCATGCCGACACACCATATACTCGGCCCGCTCCAGGTAAATCAGAGAGCGCTCCAGGTTCTCAACCTCATCCAGTGCCTCTCTAACAGAGCCCAGGGATACCCATTTGCCCTGCAGCACGTTGATGGCCCGGATTACGCGGCCATTGTCTCTGGCAAAATTGCCCACCTCGAGGCGGCGCTTCATTTCGAGTTCATCTTTAGTCATTCCTTTTTTCTCCCTTGATATTCTCAATAATCAAATCCTGAATGCGATCAATTTTATTATCTATTTTTGACATTTCTTTAAAAAAATCATCTTTAGGTATGTAATTTAATTGAACTTGATTTAAATCACGCTGGATAATATCCAGCTTCCCGGAAACATCTTCCTGAAACTTTTCCACAGACGCTTTGGTAGCAAATTTTTCTTTCATTTCGTTGATGTCTGCCCGGCAGGCATCGGCGTCACTGATGGTCCTTCGTAAAAAATAGCCAATAACACCCAGTATCAATGTTCCAATTGATAAAAAAACACTGATTACTTGGGGGGATATTCCTGTGGTCATGTTTAGCTCCGTTACCATGCCATAAAAAATAAGGCATCATCGTTGTCACAATGATACCTTATTATTATTCTGGTCTTCTAATGAAGTATTTCGGAAGATGATTTCATCCATTAAAAAAATCGGTGATGTAGAGCTGACCCGAATCGACCGCATCCACACCGTTTAAGATGTTGCGCACCTGCTTGGTTGAGAGATCGTACCTTTGTGCCAGCTCGGTAATGTTTCTACCATTGAACTTATCCTTAATTTCCTTGTCCCGCAGGGTCTTGATCAGCGTGCTCTCCTTGAAAATATACACGCTGCTGCCGCCGAATACATGGACAAGCTTTTTGTAGTTCTCTAGCCCGATCAGCTCGGCCATCTGACGCTGCTCCTCCGTCAGGTCCTCCAGTACCAGCTTGTCCATCAGATCCATGTCAGTCTCCCTTTTGCCTTTTCCGGCTTTGGGCTTCCCTGGAGGACACGTACCGTTTCAATTGTTCGATCAAGAGCCAGGCCTGTTCATCGTCGATCCAGCGGAAAGGATCGGACAGCTCCACGTCCATGTGCAGGATTTTTCGGATGGCACCGGCCATGCGCTCACCGGCAGTGCCCCGGCTGGGCACGCCATCCTTTTTATCCAGATCGATCAGCTCATAGATCAAAGCCCAGGCCTTTTCCTGCATTGGTATGGACATCATCCCCGGCTGTGCCCCAGGATAAGGCGGCTCGACCTTTTTTTGCTTCTTTCTGGGCTTTTTCGGAAGCTGCTCCAGCTTTCGGATCACCTTCAGGGCCTCCTCGCCGGTCAGCGCTTTCACGGAATCCTTACCGGAAATGCCGCGGACCAGGTTGTGCAGCAGATCGTTCTTGTTGCCGGACTCCAGCACCCCGGTTACTGCCGCCAGCGCGTAGATACGCTTGGTCATATTTTTAGAAAGTTCAGGCATTGTTACACCCCCTTGCTTTGTTTTATCCTTCTTTAATTTCCAACCGCTGCCCGCATTCCGGGCAATATCGCAGATCACTTTCTTCGGAATTTTCCGAATAGCCATAATCTTCCAGACGGCAGCTGCACACTGGGCAATGCGGTTCAAACACCCCATAGGAACTTAGCTGTACCGTTGCTTCTACCGGCATTTGTTTTTCAAGAGCTTTAATCGCAGTAGTATAGGCGCTTTCGCCCCATTTTTCCTTCCCTTTAATGCCCCGGCGTTTATCCCGCATGGCGGTCTCCGCGGCCTTTACTTCGGTTTCATCCATGTTTTTCATCCTTTCCATCAATGCAGATCGCGCAGACCAGACCAATGGTGAGCATGGTCACAATGGCCTGCAGCGGTTCAGAAACCCACAATGCCAACGAAAAGGTCCGGATCATCTCAAGCATCCCGGACCTCCACGGCAATTTTGGTGCTTTCATCTACCATCACGGCGCTGTCGATCAGTTCCAGCGCCCGGTCAATGCTGGCTGGATCGTTCTTGCCGTTCACGGCCATCAATTTCAGGAAGTCATTCCAAACGGCCGCCTCTGCGGCAAAGTAGGCGAAAATCTCAGCATTTTTCTCATCCAGCTCTGCGATGTCCATCAGATTTTTCTTGTCGGTCGCGAAGCGCTGGCCCTTGATCTTCTTTTTCAGCAGCTCCTTCTTTTCCGGCGGCGCTTCGATATCCCGGAGCACATCCTCAATGGACAGTTCGGAATACTCATTCAGATACAGCCCTGCCATCATACGCTTGGCCGGTTCGGACAACTTGTAGCTGGTTTCCTCTTTCACAACGTCCTTGTAGGCATCTCCAAAAATGGAGGCCAGATAGCTGGGATAGATCACTTTTATGCTGGACGTCTTGGTGGCGGTCACCCGATCCCCCATCGTGCCGTTGTAGTGTACGGTTTTATACTTGGTGTTTTTCAGGTCCTGCTCAGCCTGTGCTAAAATTTCAGCTTCCAGAAGTGTTTTCTTTTCATTTAACCTGGAAATCATCCGTTTAACCTGTACCAGCTGATCAATAATGTTTGCTATATCTTCCATGTCAAGCCCCCGATTCGGAAATAGCGGCCATCAGTTCAAGACCGCAGGACCGGCAGAAATCAATCCCCATCGCTGTCCGGACATCCTCGGGGCTACCGCAGAAGCGACAGGTCTTTATGTGCTTTTTCAGCACCAGGCGATCCTGATCAATCTCCAGGTCCATCGCCTGGCCTGGAAAAAGCCCAAGCTCCGCCCTTGCTTCTCTCGGAATGGTCAGACCGCCCTTACTGTTTACTTTTTTGTGCATCGTCATTTTTGCACCTCCTATTCTATTTTTAAAGACCTCTATCCACTCTGCATTTTTCCGGGGTTGTGACCGGCCTTGCCTGCATTTGATAGGGGTGGGGCCGAAGCCCCATCCGTTATAAGCGCATTTCCATATGTTTCGCCATGGCAACCAGCCCTTCGTAGCTGGTATCCCCATTGTCAAAGGCGTTGCTGTACAGGTTGGTGGCCCCGCGAATCGCCTGGGCGCTCTGGGCAATGCCCCAGAGAAAATCCACGGAGGACGCTTCCGCCGCAATCTCTGGAAAAAGCTGCTCAATGTCTCCCCGAGTGATGTCCGTGGCCTTGAGCACGGGTTTCTGTTTGGTGCGGTTGCTGATCTGATGGAATACGGCCTCCTGCTTGCCGCCGAATTTATTGATGGTCTCAACATTGCCGATAAAGATAATCCCCAGGGTCATGCCGTTATCACTAAAATAGTCTGAGAAACCTCGCAGCACCTCAATGGTCTTCAGGTGCAGATGCTGGGCCTCATCAAATACCAGCACCATCCCGTCCCGGAGCTTGTCCTGGATGCCAATAAACATGTCATCGTTGGTTCTCGCGATGACATTCAACTCCCGACAAAGGGCTTTTAAAACAGGTTTAACGCTATTTAAACAGGGGTTTGCGGTAATCCAGATGGTATCATAGGGATGGTCGTGCACATACTTCCGGATCGCCTGGGTCTTTCCAATCCCGGCATCCCCGGAGAGGGCGATCAGGCCGCCTTTAATCTGGGCATTTCGGATATACCCATATACCTTCTTACTGATGCTGGTTTCCACGTAGCCGCTGTTCACGTAGCTTTCCACGGCTTCATCTTTCACGGAAAAATAGTCTTGCAGCTTTTGTATCTGCTTATCCGCATCGCCCTCATACTTGCCGCTGCGGATACCGGAAATAATGGCACTGCTGATGCCGACCTTCTGGCAGGCCTTGTTCTGGCTGCCCTCAATTTTTGCAAGCTGGTCAAATTGTTCCAATACCTTTTTTTGTTCCTCACTCAGTGGTTTCATTGTTGCTCCTTTCATTTCGGCACCCCCGCCGATTATCTTCTTTTATTTCTTTTTCGCATTTCTGCCCGGGCGTTCATGCGCTCGATATCAATGGATACCACGTTGTCCGCACCGGAGGCCATGGGCAGCTCCTGTGCATGGTCCGTTTCCTTAGCCGGATCAATCCGGATGGGTTCAATCACGCTGGACTGTGCGATGTTCACACCTTCGCGTGCAAGTTTGGCCTTACGGATGCTCAGATCAAGCATGTCTATCTTGTACTCGGCTGGCAGCCGGTCTGTAATGCCTTTAGCATAGTTCCGGATAGCTTTCTTTCTAGAACGAACAATTTCATTGGCATCGGCCAATGCCGCTTTGTCATCTTCAATAAAGTTGAGCAGCAATGCTGGTTCAACCTGACAGGTGTAAAGAAAACGATCCTCGACATCATAGACCCGGACGGTTTTCAGATCGGTCGGATCATACCGGACATAGACTTCATCCCCGACATGCTGCCAGGTATCTGCGTTGCTGTACCAGAGTTTTTCTCCGGCGATCTCAATGCAGACGCCGTTCCGTTTGACCTTCTGGTATCTCGTGGTCCGCATGAGCATCAGGTTCAAATCATCCTCGCTGGCAATGCGCTGGATCGTGTTCTGAATGCTCTCGTTCCAGACCTCCAGTCGGGTCATGCCCTTGTATTTCTGCTCGCTGCCGCCATAAGCTTCCTGATTGTACTGGCCTTCGATCAAAGCGTCAATGTCTTTTCGGAACTCGCTGTCAACCGGGATACTGCCATTTTTCAGTTGACGCTTCAGGCTTTCAGGCCGTTCCGATGGTTTTCCGCCGCAGTATCCGGTCATCAGCTTGGAAATATGTTCCTTCAAGGTGTAGAAGGTCCGTTCAATGGGCTTGGCCTTGGCGTTTCGGACAATGGCGTTTTTCATCTCAATGCCCAGCTTTGCCAGAATGGTTTCCGGCTTCGGCACATCCCTCTGGCTTTTGCGGGTCCGATGGCCCCGGCCTGCGATGTCGTAGGTCAGGAACTCGGTTCCGTTGTCAAAGTAGCAGACCTTGGGGATGCCGTGACGCAGTATTCCGTGCCGCAGGGCAAAGATCGTACTGTCCGAGCAAGGATTGTCGGTCACGTTCCAGCCGGTCAGGACACCGCTCTTTGCATCCAGAAAGGCCGTCAGGTACATGCGATGCACGACCTCGCTGCCATCATCCCGCATCACCATCACATCCCAGGTGTGGTTATCCGCGATCCAGACATCATTGGCTTCGATCTGGTCATACAGGCGCTCGATGTATGGCGCACTGCTGTCAAAACAGGCCTTTTCACCCTTACGCAGATATTTCACAACCGCCTCCGGCACTTCCTTTTTCAGCTTGCGCCGGAAACTCTGCTCACTGGGAACCTGGGCAACCAGTTCAGGGTAAAACTCCCTGGCAGCATCGATGGCAGCACGGTAACACACGCTCACGGAAGGCTGCCGGTCATCCAGGTAATACCAGAGAAACTGGTCAAAAAGGATGCCGGGCACCGCACTCTTGCCCCGGTTCCAGCCGCCCCGGCCATCCAGAAGACCGCCGAAGTCACCGGCTTTGTACGCCGCATATTTCCGGTAGAGAATGTCGATAGAAATCTGCTTGTCCGGATACTCACATTTCAGGTACCCGACCACGTTTCGATCCCCCTCTACCTTTGATTCAAAGTGATTGCGCTTTTGCTGCCATATTTCCAGAATCTCACACCACTGCATAATTTCCTCACGCTCTTTCTGGTTATAGGCTTCAAAAGGCTTATACGCTTTGGGCTTCTCCTTCTTTTCCGCCTTTTCTTTTGGAACCGGCGGGCCATCCGTGGCGATACTGGCATAGTATTTCTGGCGAAGATCTTCGGGCAGTGTTTCAATGGGAATCAAATATTGAATACGATGGTTAATCGGCTCTTCAGCTTCAGTAGCAATGATTTTCCCTTGTCCGACTATTTTTCTAATATATTGTTGTGAACAGCCTTTAATATCTGCAACTTGCTTAACAGTTAAATATTCCACTATATCACCCGCCTTTCATCGACCTGTCTCATCAGTACCGGGTGGTCAGCCCTCGGCAGACGGCGGTTTCCCGCCGTTTCGACTACTTCTTTTTTCGGTAATACCAATCCTTCACCGTCTCAAAAACATCAAGCATAAAATAAGCCCCACCCACGAACATGAAAGGCAGGAGGATTTCTGAGCCGATGCCAAAAACGGCTCTGTGATTACATGCGTACTGTACTGCTGGTATCCAAAGAATTAAACCAAGAACGAGACTTGTAAAAATTGTTTTTCCCTTCATGTTCTCCCTCCCTTCATGACACTTTGTCAACATCTAAAGAAGATAAATATTTCGTAATTTCCGCACGACAACGATGCCCTGGACGTTCTCCATGAATCACCTTAGAAACCATTGTTTGAGAATACCCTATGGCTTTTGCAAGCTCTGAAACAGTCATTTCTTTGTCAATTAAGACCTTTTTGACCCATTTTCCAAAATCAGTTAATTGATTGGTTGATTTCGGCATCCTAACACCTCCCTAACTGGCAGCCTTAAATCTGCCTACCTTTCATTTTGTTTTCATATACATTTCTTAGAAAATTCGGTATAATGAATTTAACAGTTCATTAGTATGACTATATTATAATGCGATATTTTCGCAATGTCAAGCTGTATTTGCGTATTATTCGCATCTAGGAGGTTTTAATATTGAATGAAATTATTAACAGAATTTTGAATTTAATAGATGAAAGGAAAATGACCGGAAAGGAGCTGGGTACTCTCTTAAATTTGAAAAAAAGTCCTTTAACAGATTGGAAAAATAATAAATCAAAACCTACATTGGAACAAATAATGCAGCTGTGCGATATTTTCGCAGTATCGCCAAATTTTCTTCTTTTTGGTGAGGATGACAGCAAGACTACCGATATCGGCTTCTCTTTAAGTGCTGAGGAAAGAGAAATTATTACTCAATGGAGAAAGCTGTCCTATGAAGATAAAGTTATCTTAAAAGGTGACCTTTATAAACTGTTACGCGATAAAACTTCAAGTTATGAATATGAAAATTTCATGGTGGCCGAATAATATGCTTTAACCCAAACAAATAATTTTTTTTGATATTTTGTTCATAAGTATGAACGCGCAACCAGTTGTTTGATATTTTGCTTTTAATTGCTTGGTTTCGCCATTATTTTTAACGTTTGTCAAAAGCCCTTAAACGTCAATTTAAGGGCTTTTGAACGGTTTTATGCTTAGAAAAATCAAGTTTTTTCTATTTCCGGTGCATATTGTTGGTTTTAATAATGATCTTTATTAGAATTTTAACATCATTGGCTTATCTTACATTCTATACTTTCCCATTTTAACAACGTTTCAGCGTTTTTTTATGATTATTTAAACACTATTTAAACACTTTGCAAAAAATAAAAAATCGGCCAATTTCTTGACCGTTCAAATGCTCGCCATTTTTTACAATCTCCCTTTTCACTTCTCCCACTTTTTCACTTTCCTTCACGCTCTAAACCCGCCTAAATTCAGCCTTTCCACGTTTCCTCACTCTTTTTCACGCCTTTTCCCGGTTTTGTGTTCTGCATGTAAATTAACACTTGCGCCCCTTTTTCTGTTTCTTTTTATTCCATTGCCACGTCGGTTGTCTTGGTGTCCACGCGCTTGGCGCCGGACAGCTTGGCCAGCCCGAAGCCGTCGGGCGCGAAGATGTCGTCTGCTACGATGCCGGCTGCCGCGGTTCGTATCTGCTCATCGGTGATGTCTTCCCGATAATCGGGGATGGTCATGCGGTACTCCTTGCCGCCTTCGGTTATAAATACCAGGTTCAGGTCTTTTTTGGTGGTTGATGCCATGGGTTATTCTCCTTTTTTATGAATGCTTTCATCTGCCGGGCCGTCTTTTTTTCTACGATGTTTTTACGATGTCGCTGGCGGTTGTGCGCTCGCAGCCCTCGCCAATGGGCTCCTGCAAGGAAATGATGTGTCCGTAGGCACTCTCGAGCTGTTCCTTGGTGGCGTCATGCCTGACGTCGCCGTAGGTTTTGCTGCCACGCTCGATCTTGCCTCCTACCTCGCCGTAATTTACCTTGACTCTGAGTTTTGTGTCTTTCAGGATTTCTTCGACTGCCATGTGTATTTCTCCTTTTTGGGTTTGTATTTTGTGTGGCGTTTTGCCCTACACTATATACATACTTTTTTTTTGAAAATATCAACGCTTTTCACAAAACTTTTTTTAATTTTTTTAAGGCGCGGTCGTGGCGCTGGTTTACCGCCTGGATGCTGATGCCCTCTGTCTGGGCGATTTCTGTCTGGGTCATGCCCTTGTAATAGTGCTTTTCCAGCACGCTGCGGTAGCTGGGCTTCAGGCGGCTCAGCCCCTTTGCCACCCTCTGGCCGGCGTTTTCTTCCTCCTGCTCAATGTAATCGGCCTCGATGTTTACGCCTTTGTCGGGCAGCACCTCGGCATAGGTTAGGCCCTGTCTCCCCGGCACCTGATCGTCAAGGGTTGTATCGGGTTTGACGGAATGGTTAAACTGGCCGTGCTGCCACTTTCTGTAATACTGGCGCAGGTGCACCTGGATAAAGGCGTTAAAGCTGGCGCCACGCCTGGGGTCAAACTTTTTCAGGCCCTCCATAAAGGCGATGACGCCGTCCTGAAAGGCGTCCTCGAACTGGTCGTCATGGATCCCTGAGCGGCTGAGGGTGGCCAGTATCAGCGGCCTGAAGGCCATGACCAGCAGCTGGCCCGCGGTACTGCCGCTTTCTCTTTCCGGGCTGCCGTCCGGATATTCCTGCCCGTTTTTACAGGCCTTTACCAAATCGTCAATCTCCCTGTAATGGTTCAAATAAGCCTCCTATTCGTCCTCATAGACGTCTATAATCTCAAGCACAATGCCGGGAAAGCGGTCCTCGACGGCGGCGCTGAGGTCGTTAAACAGGTCCTCGGCCTCCTCGGCGCTGCGGGCGTAAAAGCCTGCTTTCATAACACATTCGGCCTCGACCATGTAGCTTCTTCTCCTGCGGACCAGACCGGGTCCGGTGCCGTATCGGTTCATGTGGTTTCTCCTTTCTGCTTTGCCTCTCTCGCGGCCCACATGGCGTTAAAGGCTGCCACGCCGTCACCGGGATACAGGGCCTGGATGGCGGCTTTTTCGGATTCGGTGAGCGGCGGGAGCAGGTTAAAGCCGTGGATGCTGTGGGTATTGGGCGGCTCCTCCTGATTATAATAGAACAGAGACGCCTGTTTAGGGTTTATATTATTTATATACGGTTGGGCCCCGTGTCCGCTTTCTGTGGCGGTTTGTGTCCATACGAGCGTCGGCTCCTGACGCTCTCCGGCGGCGATGCTGGCCGGGGCCAGGCCTTTGTCAAAGGGGATCAGGCGGTATTGTCCCGCCCGGTTTCCCGCGTCGGGGGTATACGCCACGCGCTGCTTCCGGATCAGCGTCTGCCTTTGTGTCCAGAGGGCCTGGCGGTTTTTAAGGCCCAGGGCGTCCTGAAACAGCTTGTTGGGCACCCGGAATTCCACCGGCCAGTACCAGAAGCCGTCGGCGCCCTTTATGGCGGCGCGGTTATTAAAGTACATGAGGTAATGCCAGAAGGCCTGGAGCAGAGGGCTCAGGCGCTGCTGTTCCAGCCAGCGGAAAAAGGCGAGCAGCTCGGTCAGGTAGTTCATGCGGACACCGCCGCCCTTTTAAGCCTGTCTGCAAAATAGACACAGCCGGCCGGCGTCAGATAAAGCCTGCGCCCCGGACAGTCTGCTGTCTGGTTTCCGATTCTGAGGATTCCCATGGCCGATGCCTTTTGAGTCACCTGGTTTAGGGTGCCGGGGGCGTTCTTTCTCAGGTAGCCTCTGGCGCGCAGCCAGCGGAAAAAATCGTGCTTGCCCATGATGATCCCCTCTGCCTGCATTCTTCTTAAAAAGGCGCTGGTTTCGGTAAGCGGCTCCATGCCCAGATACCACTGCCCGGGGGTTCTTTCCGGATTGGCGGCCAGGCGGATATCCACCACGATGTGCCCGGCAGCCCCACCGACCGTGACCTGTGCCGGGGCCTGGAATTTTTGGGCGCACGAAGCACACCTGCCTGCCCCTGCTTTTTTGGCCGTATCTCTGTTTCTTTCGTGCATTTGTTTACGATTCATTGTAAACCTCCTGTAAATTAAAATGATTTTGTTTCCGGTACGCTCGGTACCGTTCTTTATCTTACAGGTATCATTCTAAAACAAATTTTTTACTTTTACAAAGCACGAAAATAGAATTTGATAGTTATTTATTTAACAATATAGATTTTTAAAATAGTGTTTCCGCCACCGGTAAACTGTGGAGTATTCGCCATAAAAGGGCACCTCGTGCCAGGGGCGGCCACGTCTGGGCGGCAGCCGGCCCGGGCTGCGCAGCTCCTCTCTGGTAAAAAGGGTATGCAGCACTTTGGCTACGGTATACAGGAGCACGCGCATCCAGCGCACAATAAAAAAGGGGAACACCCGCTGGTTACGGTCACATTCCAGGCAGGTTTTGCTGCATACCCAGAAAAGATAGAGGGTTCCATCCTCGGTTTCGACCTCCTTATAAAAGCCATTGACGATTTTAAGCCGCCCGTCCTTTTCCTTTACGGAAAGGGTTTTTTCCGCAAGCTTACCGCCGCAGTGTATGCAGACATGCTTTTTATGGCCGTGATAAATCCACTCTTTCACAGGCTTTTCGCCGTTCCTGCTCCGGTATCCGGTATCGACCTCCTCAAAATCCTCGGGGTGCTTCTCAATATACTTTGCCAGTGCCTTTGCCGTAATTCTCTTTTTCCTTCTGGACTCCTCTCCATAAGACCAAACAAAAAAAACACCAAAAGCTCCAATGAGCCTTCAGTGTTTTTTATTCAGGGTGACAGCAAGTGTCCCTGTTTTTTATTTAATTGTCCTGTCTCCCTATGAACCGCGCCAACTGTTCGGGGAGTAAATTTCTTCTTTCAGTATAATTATAACCGTTTTCAATCAAAAATGCAAACCTTTTCTATCACCCGCCAAAAAGGCCCTCAAGCGTTCTGTAACACGCCTGAGGGCCTTTTAGTGCTAGTTGTCTGCCTGGCAGCGCAGCAGCGTCCTGATGGTGTTTTCCTGGATTTCCTGAACCATTTCGTCAAACATGGCAAAGCCCTCTTTGGTATATTCCTTTACGGGGTCGTTCTGCCCGTAGCTTCTGAGGCCGATTCCCTGCTTCAGCTGGTCCATGTTGTCGATATGGTCCATCCAGGCCATGTCCACGGCTTTTAAAAGTACCTCTCTCTCAAGGGCGTCCCGTGTTTCCCGGCCGATTTTGGACGAAAGCTTTTCGAGATGGCGGCTGAAAAGACTGCCGAGGGCCTGCTCCAGCGCCTCCCGGCTCTCCAGCGTATCGACAAACTTAAAATCGGTCTCTGGAAAAAAGGATTTGCCCAGGGCCTCTTTCAGTCCCCCGAGGTCCCAGTCGCCGGCCACCGGACCGCTCATAAAAACATCGATCACGGATTCAAAAATACGCTGCCCCATCGAGAGGATCTGGCCGTGTATATCCTCGCCGTCCAGAACCTGCTGGCGCTGCTTGTAGATGATCTCACGCTGCCGGTTCATCACATTGTCATATTTCAAAACGTTTTTACGGTCGTCAAAATTCTTGCTTTCCATTTTTTTCTGTGCGTTTTCAATGCCCTTTGTCAGGATTTTGCTGGTGATGGCCTCGCCCTCCTGAAGGTCGATGACCTCGCTGAGCTTTTTCATCCGCTCATCGCCGAAGATCCTCAGCAGCGGGTCCTCCAGGGATAAATAAAAGCGGGACTCTCCCGGATCGCCCTGACGGCCCGAACGCCCTCTCAGCTGATTGTCGATGCGGCGGCTCTCATGTCTTTCTGTCCCGATCACGTATAAGCCTCCTAGCGACTGAACCCCTTCGCCCAGGCCAATGTCTGTGCCGCGGCCGGCCATGTTGGTCGAGATGGTGACCGCGCCGGCCTGGCCGGCCTTTGAGATGATCTCAGCCTCCTGCTCATGGTATTTGGCATTCAGCACGGTGTGCTCAATGCCTTCTCTTTGAAGATAGCCGCTGAGGGCCTCGGACTTTTCAATGGACACGGTGCCGATGAGAACCGGCTGGCCCTTTTCATGGCGTTTCCGGACGTCCTGGGTCACTGCCTCAAATTTCGCCGCCTCGGTCGCGTAGACCGCATCCTCATGATCGGTCCGGATCATGGGCTTATTGGTGGGGATGGTGACCACGTTCAGATTGTAAATGGAGGAGAACTCGTCCTCCTCTGTTTTGGCTGTGCCGGTCATGCCCGCGAGCTTATCGAACATACGGAAGTAGTTCTGAAAGGTGACGGTGGCAATGGTCTGTGTCTCGGCGTTGACCGGGACATTTTCCTTGGCCTCGATGGCCTGGTGCAGGCCGTCTGAAAACCGGCGGCCCGGCATGGTGCGGCCTGTAAACTCATCCACAATCACCACTTCTTCGCCGGCCACGATATAATCCTTGTCCCGCTGCATCAGCTTATGGGCGTAGAGGGCCTTGTTAATACAGTGAAAAAGCTCCATGTTGACAATATCGGCAAGGTTATCCACGCTGAAAAACATCTCTGCCCGCTGGATGCCCTTTTCGGTCAGCTGGACGGCTTTCAGCTTTTCATCCTTCTCGTAATCCTCCGGCCCCAGCAGCTTCACAAAACGGTTGGACAGGCGGTAAAGCTTGCTCTCGGGGCCGCCCGGCCCTGCGATAATGAGCGGTGTCCGGGCCTCGTCGATGAGCACGCTGTCCACCTCGTCGATGATGGCATAATGGAGGCTCCGCTGAACCTGGCCGTCGAGGCTGAGTGCCATGTTGTCCCGCAGATAGTCAAAGCCGAACTCATTGTTCGTTCCGTAGACCACATCGGCCGCATAGGCGGCTTTCTTTTCCTCCGGCGGCTGCCCGCTGACGACAAGGCCGACCCGAAGGCCCAGAAACTCGTGGATCTTCCCCATGAGCTCCCGGTCCCGCCTGGCCAGATAATCGTTGACGGTCACCACGAAAACGCCCTTGCCCTCCAGGGCGTTGAGGTAGGTGGGCAGGGCCGCCACCAGGGTTTTTCCCTCACCGGTTTTCATTTCCGCGATATTGCCCTCGTGCAGGACGAGCCCGCCGATGAGCTGAACCGGAAAGGGCTTCAGGCCGATGGCCCGGTACGCGGCCTCTCTGACCACCGCAAAGGCCTCGGCGGTCAAATGATCCAGGGGCTCTCCGTCCTTAAGCCTTTTCCTGAACAAGGCGGTCTTATCTCTGAGGGCGCTGTCGCTGAGGGCGGCCATGGCGTCCTCCAGGGCCAGGATCCTGTCTGCTGTTTTCTGAAGCCTTTTTACATCACGCCTGGATGGGTCGAAAATCTGATTTAAAGCTGCCAAAATACGTCTCCTTTGTCAATTGTGATTCTTTTTTACCGGTCAGTCTACATACTCGGTTTTGTATTGAAATTCTTTGCAGTAGGCGTCAACCTTTGAGTTTCTTTTGCAGTATACCACCGTGTTGCCTCTGTTAAAAAGCCAGTCGCCCATGACCTCGGGATCATGGAGCAGCACCACCTTTTTCAGCCTTGGACAGCCGTGAAAGGCCCACTTCTCAATGCGCCTGACGCTTTCGGGAATATGGATGCTCTCGAGAAACTTGCACTTCAAAAACGCGCTGTCCCCGATGGTCACCAGCCCCTCTGGCAGGGTTACCGATTTAAAGCAGCAGCCCACAAAGGCTTCCCGGCCAACGATTTTCAGCCCTGGCGGCAGGGTGGCCTGCTGCAGCTGCTTGCAGCCGTAAAAGGTGCGGAAGGCGATCATCTCGATCTGCCCGGGAATGGTCACCGTCTGGAGGCTGTCACAGTCGATAAAAGCGTTCTCGCCGATTTCCTCAAGGGCCTCTGGCAGCTCAATGGTCTTGAGCCCCCGGCACAGCTTAAAGGTCCTTGGCCGGATCACCCGCAGCTTTTTTGGAAGATTGATCTCACGCAGCTTGCGGCACTCCATAAAGGCTGCCTCGCCGATTTCCCGCACACTGCCGGGCATCTTGACCGACACCAGCTGTGTACAGCCCCGAAAAGCGTTTTCTCCGATGGACAGCACCGAGGGCGCGAGCTCCAGCCGGTGGATTTTTGTGATATTCATGCAGGCCTTTGGCCCGATGGCGCGGTACTCACCGCCAATGACCAGATGCCTGACCTTGTTCTGCCTGGCAATGGCCGTTGTGTAGACGCCCCGGTTCTGGCTGTTTGGCTCAGGGGGCCGCCGGTGGTTTGTGTACTCCCTTTGATTGGTGCATTTGATGTTTTCTGCCATTTCATTTCCTTCCTCTGTGTGTAATGTGTATTTTTTACGCTCCGGCAATGCTGCCTGTTTTCCCGCCCTTTATACGGGGCTTTGCGCTGCTTTTTCGGGCTTTGTACCGTCTCCAACACGGTACAGCCCTCAAAGCAGCGCTGCCATACAAGCCCGCGGCAGGGGGATGGGATCAATCCATAACTTTCCTCTCTTAAAGTATCAGCGGATTGATCCGTTTTCGATCAGGCCGTATTTCACCTTGATCCGTTCCAGCTTTGTGATCAGAGGTCTGGCGCCGAAAAACAGAAAAATAACGGTAGAACAGCCGTAAATCAAGTTAAAGGGCGCGCCTGAAAAATATAAGGGCAGCGCCGACCACCAGGTCACCGCACTCTGGTACATGAACACACTGGCCGTATCCATCAAAAAGCCATAGATAAAAAAAGTCGACAGAAACCCGAAAAGACAGAGGGGCCCCTTCTTTATTGTGAGCCTTCCTTTTTTAAACAGCAGGCCGGCCAAAAAACCAATGATGCCCGTGGCGAACATCTGCCAGGGCGTCCAGGGGCCCTGGGTCAGGAAAAAATTGGAGGCAAACATGGACATTGCACCCACCAAAAAGCCGGACTCCGCGCCAAAGCATATCCCCGCTACAATAACGACGGCAATGACGGGCTTAAACTGGGGCAGCATGAAAAACGCCGCGCGCCCCGCCACCGCAATGGCTGCCAGCAGGGCCAGGATGACCAGCTCCCGGGCCTGGGGCCTCCGCCCCTCAAAAACCATCACAAAGGGCACCATGGAATATATCATGATCATCATACTGATGAAGAAATACTTGCGGTCCCCGATGCGGATACCGATAAAAATCGTAAGGGGGATCAGCACAAAAATCATCAGCAGGGCGGCCCAGGTCCGTTTTGAAAGCTTCCTGCTCTCGGGCTTTTCCACCAGGCTGCCGTCGGCCGGCGGCGCCCACAGCTCCCGGTCACTCCGGACCGGGGCCGCGTCCTCTCTTTTTTTTACCGCGTGCTTTTCCTTTGGCTTGCCGCCTTCCAGGAAATCATCCAGGAACCGGTCTAAAGATTCATTTGGCAGCATGTGATCACATCCTTAACGGTAATGGCATTGTCAAACAAATGCCGGGACAGGCGGTTGGCCGAGGTCGTATAAAAGCTGTTTCCCGAAAAAAAGGCTCTCGGGGTGTTGGCCGTCACTATACTGCCCTCGAAGAACAGGCCGCAGGTGTCAGCGTATTGGGCGCAGAACTCCACATCATGGGAAACCATCACAATGGTCACCCCATGCTCCTGGAGGCGCTTGAGAATTTCGGCCAGCTCCCGCTTAAAGTGGTTGTCCAGCCCCTTTGTCGGCTCATCCATCAGCAGTATACGGGGCTTCAGCAGCATAATCTTCGCCAGCGCCAGACGCTGCTGCTCGCCGCCGGAGAGGTCGTAGGGGTGCTGCCCCAGGAGGTGCCCGATATGCATGAGCTCTGCCATGCCCTCAACGGCCGTGCGTTTATCCATGGCGCTGTCAAATTCGGAGCGCCTGCGCTCATTGGTGCCGCCAATGGCCTCAAAGAGGTCCAGCTCCACTGTCTTTTTGACAAAGAGGCTCTGGGGATTCTGGGGTAAAACGCCCAGAAAGCCGCGGAACAGCTCCTTATCCGAGTATTTCCGCACTTCCTTTCCCTCAAGCTTAACCTTTCCGCGGTAAGGGCGCTGAACGCCCGAGATCAGCGACAGGGTGGTGGTTTTTCCGGTACCGTTGCCGCCTACCAGGGCATACAGCTGGCCCCGCTTGATCTCCAGCGACAGGTCGCGCACGACATCGGGAAGGTTTTTATCATACCGGAACCAGACATCCCGAAGCTCGACAACTGTTTCGGCCGCTGCATAATGATCCTGCTCGATGGGGATGCTTTTTTTCTCAACAGCCTTTCCCTCAAACAGCTCCGACAGCCACTGTCTTCCCTCCCGCACGGTCAGCGGGCAGGGCATTTCATTTTCGATTCCGGCGTAAATCTGCATGGGCGCGGGCATAGACAAAAACATATCATGCCCCATGCCCCGCAGCTCTTTTCCGATCTGCCGCGGCGTCCCCTGGGCGATGACCGCGCCCTGATCCATGACGATGACCTTGTCCGCCGCCGGAAAAATATCCTCAAGGCGGTGCTCTGTCATGATAATGGTGGTGCCCAGGTCCCGGTTGATCTTTTTGACGGTTTCCAGAAAGTCCGAGGCCGCGATGGGGTCCAGCTGCGAGGTCGGCTCGTCCAGAATCAGCAGCGACGGGTTCATAGCCATGATGGCCGCCAGATTCAGCAGCTGCTTCTGCCCGCCGGACAGCTCGTTCACGTTCCGCCTGAACCATGCCTGAATCCCAAAATAAGAGGCCATCTCCGACACCCTCAGCCGGATGGTCGGCGTGTCATAGCCCAGGCTCTCAAGGCCAAAGGCCAGCTCATGCCACACCTTGTCCGTCACGATCTGGTTATCGGGGTTTTGCAGCACAAAACCGATCTCCGAGCTCTGTGTCCGGATATCCACCGTTGAGAGCTCCTGCCCTTTAAAGCAGATCTGCCCTGTCCGTGTTCCGTGGGGCGTGAGCACTGTTTTAAAGTGCCGGAGCAGCGTGCTTTTGCCGCAGCCGCTCTTGCCGCACAAAACGACAAACGCCCCTTCCTTTATCTCCAGATTGATGCTGCGAAGCGCCGGCTTCTCCATCTCCGGATACGTGAACATCAAATCTCTGATTTCTACTTCTGCCATATCATTTTAAGCAGCCCTGCTGCCTAAGCCTCCTTTATTTTTTTGTACAGCGTTGACGCCATGGTCTTGAGCCCTGCCTCACGGGCCATTTTTAAGGTGACCGAGTTTTCCGGGCACTCCAAAACCGTCCGCGCGGCAAAGCTCTGGGGTGAAAAATACGCCACACTGCCGCCAGTTCTGACATATTTAAGCTTCTTACAGTTGGTAAAAGCATTTTTTTCAATAATCGAAACGCCATCCGGCAGACCGAATGAGGGCAGCGCCTGACAGCCGTAAAAGGCGTATTCATTGATCCTCAGCAGCCCGCCGGGCCAGTTGACCTGCTCCAGCCGCTCACAGTTCTGGAAGCAGCCCTGGTCAATGACTCTGAGGCTTTCCGGTAGGCGCACGGCCTTTAAGCGCCTGCAGTCCCGAAAAGCCCGAGCCGGCAGAACGGTGAGCCCCTCTGGCAGCCGGATTCTTTCCAGGCTCCGGCAGTTCGCGAAGCAGCTGTGCTCCAGATGCCTTAAGCTGTCCGGAAGCACCACCTCCTCCAGCGCGTCACAGTTAAAGAACGCGCCCGCCCCGATTGTCTCTGTGCCCTCTGCGATCACGATTTTGCGAAGCTGGCTCTGGCCGGCATACTGAAAGCTTTCAACCTGCCTTCCGATATGCCGCACCGACGGCTCCACCAGCGCGCCGGGCGGGGGAACGCTGACCACCTGACGGTGGTGCGTGAGCCTTAAGGCTTTCCAGTCTCCGACATCGGATACTGCGTAGCCCATGCTTTTGAAAAAATCGATCATCTCCTCCTCCTCCGGCCGGCAAAGCAGCGTGACCGCCTGCATGAGAAAGGGTCTGAGCGCCATGCCGCGGTGCAGGTAAAGCGCCTTGACGGCACTGCCCGCAAAAACCTGATTGTCCAGCTCGACCTTCCCAAGAAAATCGACGCGTCTCAGGCGCTTTGTGTCCCGGAAGCTGAAGCGCTCAATACACGCCGTGTTTTCCGGAAGGGTCAGCGCCTGTACCGGGCAGCCCATAAAGGCCCCCTCACACACGGTTTTCAGGCTTTTGGGAAGAACGACCTCGGACAGATTTTTACAGTCCGCAAAGGCTTTCTGCCCGATACACTTCACGCCCTCGCCGATGAGCACCTTCTTAAGCTTTTCACGGCCACAGTAGGCCCTGGGCGGTATTTCCGCGACACCAAAGACCAGCGTAAAGGTGTCCTTCGGGTATGCCTCAAATTCCAGAACTGCTTCTTCCGGGCGGCGGTACAGATAGAGCGCGAAGCCGTCCTGTTTTCGGCACAGCTTAAATCCCCGGGCTTCTATCCGAAGCCGGGAATCCTGGTTCCAACGACAAACAACCCGTGCGTTTGAAGGGAAGGCGGCCGGTCCAAACTCTGGAACCCCGCCCTGAAATAATATTTTTGTTAAATGCGCACAGCCCGCAAAGGCGTAGCTGCCGATGGCCAAAAGGGATTTTGGCAAAACCAGACGGCGCAGCCTGCCGCAGTGCAGAAAGGCTCCGTCCCGGATCTGCTCAAGCCCCTCGGGCAGGAGCAGCTCTCTGAGCCCGGCGCCGTCAAAGCAATGGCTCTCCAGGCATTTCACCGGCTCTCTGACACGCAGCCGCTCCAGGCTCTCGCACCGGTAAAAGGCGTAGAGACCAAGGGTTTCAAGGCTTCTGCCAAATTCGACTTCTGTCAGGGAGCGGCAGTTCCAGAACGCGCTGTCCTCAACGCGCCGCACATGCCGGAGCCCCGTCACCGCCTTGAGCCCAAGACAGTTTTTAAACAGCTCCCTCGCAACGACGGTCAGGCCCAGGGGCAGCCGCACCCTTTCCAGCGCCCTGCACCCGCAGAAGGCACCGTCCCCGATGGACTCCACCCCATCGGGCAGCACGATCTCCTCAAGGGCCTCGCAGCCCCAAAAGGCCCGCTCGTCAATGTGACGGAGGGTCTTGGGCAGGACGATCCGGGTAATGTTTTTCATATCCTTAAAGGCCGACACCTCAATATCTGTAAAACCGTTGGGGATAACGATGTCCCCGCTCAGATGATTGTTGAGCACATAGCTTCTTCTCAGAACAGCCCTGGGCGCGCTGCGCCCAAAGCCGATCTCTACTGTCTGCCGGATCAAATTGCCTCAACTCCTTCACGGCGCTCCGGCGCCTCAGGAACGCTCCTCCTGAGCCACCACCACCTGAGCTCTGCGATACCGTCAATGATGGCCGGCATCATGCAAAAGATAAAATAAAACAGGTAGGTGAAAAAGCTGCCCGGCGATAATGGCTGAAGCCCGGACATCTTAATCTGCGGGTTATACTGCGCAAAGGCAAAGCCCTGGGACACCCCGGCGATCACACAGGCCAAAACGGCCAGCATAGCGGCCGCTGCCACTGCGTCGCGGCGGTCAAAGCGGTAAATGGAAAAGGCGGTCCGGCCTTTAAGGCCATAGCCCCTTGCCTTCATGCTGTCCGCTGTCTCGATGGCGTTTTCCAGCGCCCAGGTAATCATAATCGACAAAATGGTCACACCGTGCCGGGCCCGCTCAAAGATATTGCCATTGCTCAGGTCACGCCCGATACATTTCTGACCATTGCTGATCACCTTGATCTCTGTGATGAATTTTGGCACAAAGCGCAGCACCATCGAAAGGATCAGGGACAGGGCGGGAATGATGCGCCCGAATAAAAAGATAAACTTATCCGAGGTCATGACCTTGCTGTAGCAGGAAAACCAGATGAAAACCGTGATCAGCGTTATGCCCATGAATATCCCGTAGACAATGGATTCCATGGTGATGGGGTTGCCATTGTTAAGATAGAAGAGAATCGTAACGCCGTAGTGGTTAAACAGGGGGTTGATCAGCATCACGATGATGATCACCGGCAGGCAGAGCAAGGCAGACTTCAACGCCTTAAGCCATCCCTTCAGGATGCCTGAATAGACAAAGGCAGCAAAGAGCGATACCAGCAAAAACACCGGGTGAAGTATAAACATGCTAAAAAGAAGCACCGCGACAAAATAACTGAAATTAATGACCGGATGATAACCGGAAAAAGAATCTTCCATATCAATCTCCCCTCGATTGTTATAAGATAATTGCGGGCGGAAGTGGAGGTGGCCCGCTCCCGCCGCGTGCCATCACATCCTTTGTTCTTATTTGTGTAATAATCAAGAACGCTGGTTTCTGAATGAAGCGGTGCGGGCGCGTGCCCGAATGCTGCCCGTACGATTTCACCGCTTCACCCAACATAGAAAAGATAGGGATGACAAGGCCCTAAAGGAGCAGGCTGTATGCGAAAGCTCCTCTAAGCGCCTTTTTAAAGGCTCGTCCGCAAGCCCTTAAAAAGACACTCTCCCAAAGGCCGGCGGCAGAGGGGGCAGACTGCCCCCTCCGTCACCTGTCTTTTGGTTTTACCACATGCTGTTGTCGCCGACGTCACGGCCAAGATCGCAGGTATAAACCCAGTTAATCTCATCGCCGTTTTCGACGGTATACTGGCTGCACCCATAGTTCGGGAACCAGCCGTTGACGTTATACATCCATCCGGAGAGCTCGCCGCAGTCAAATTCATAGAGCTGGTTAATGCCCTCCACATAGGCCGAATTGTAGGCTGGCGTAAAGCTGGATTCCATATGAATCCCCTTGTCACGGCATACCCGCCGCAGCACATCATGGACAGTTTCACCCTCGTTGAACTCAACCGTGGTCGGACTCAGAATCCAACCGTCCGAGGGCACAAAGCTTTCCTTGCCGCTTTTCAGGTTGCCCATGTTGTTGAGAATGGACGAGCAGCTGATGGAGATGGTACAGCGGTTGCCGCCGGAGCCGCCCGACGCCGTACTTCCATTATCACCTGTTGTCCCGTCATTGTTTTCAGCCGTCGTAGTAGGGACCGGCGCGATGGTCTTCCCGGCTACAATGTAATAATCGCCGCCGGTTTCCACGATGTTCACGGTCATCTTTGTCGTTTCTGCGCTGTTGTCAAAGGTGACATTGCTCATTTTGGCCGGCTGGCCGTTGTTCAGCTTGCAGAAAACAGCCGTGTCCGCGTCCCATTTTTCCGGCAGCGTAATGGTGAGCTGGGGCACGGTGATAAGCCCCTTATTGCCGGTCAGGGTGATCCCAAGGCCGTAGGCGGCGCCGCCGGCCGCAGCCTTGACATTGTTGAGCGTATTCCCCTCTGTCGTAAAATCGACCTTGAGGTTCTGGTCCTCTGGATTGTGGATATCCTTTCCGTTAAAGCTCCAGGTATACTGGATTCCGTTCATGGTGCTGCCGTCAAAGGTCACCACCTTGTCCTGCCCCTGGATGGAGCGGAACTGCGCGGCGGTCACAACGCCGTTTTCCGGCAGCGGATTCGCGTCTGCCAGCTGGACAACCTCCTCCCCAGAGCTGCCCTCGGTCAGGCCGCTGATGGGATCCTTACACCCGGCCAGTGTGAGCACGGCCAGCAAAAGCATTGCCAGTAATAAAATTCCCTTTTTCTGAATACCTCTTTTCATTTTTTCTCCCTTTCTTTTATTGTTTTGGCCGCTTTAATAATAAAGGCCAAATTTAATCTTAACCCGCTCCAGCTTCTCAATCATCACTGGCCCAAGCAGTGCCCCGAAGAAGGCGGTGCCCAGCCCGTGCACGGCGTCGTAGGGCACGCCGGAAATATAGAGCAGCTTCATGGAGCCCCAGTCAAGGCCCACGCCAGAGCCGGAAACCCCGGCCGACATGACCAGCGCGGCGATGTTCATAATACCGCCGTAGATAATAAAGGTGGCCAGAAAGCCAAAGACGGCCAGCGTCAGCCGGTCCACGGGCAGGCGGCGGCGCTGGAGCAGCACCCCGGCCAGCAGGCCAATGGCCCCAAAGCCGTAAAGCCACCAGCCCACAAAGGGCCCCTGGGCGTCTGAGACAATCCAGATGCCAAAGCCCAGCGCCAGCGATATGACAATACAGATGAGCGGCCCCATGACCACCTTAAAATTGACTTCCTTCCTTGTAAACTCCTGATCCCTGTTAAAGCAGAGCCCGCCGAGAAAGCCCAGAAGCCCCCAGCAAAACATCTGCCAGGGCGTCCAGGGCCCCTGGCTGGCAAACATATTGATGGCCAGTCTTGCCATGGCGCCTGTCAGAAAGCCCTCCTCAGGCCCCAGGCATATCCCGGCGATGATGACCAGCGCCGTGCCTGCCTGGAATGGCCCCAGCATAAAGAACGCCAGATTGCCGCCTGCCGCAATGGCCGCCATCACGGCGATCAGAACAATCTCCCGGGCGTCGGGCCGGCGGCCCTCAAACCGCATGACAAAGGGAATAGACGTGTAAAGAATAATCAGCAGGCTGATAAACAGGTATCTCCGGTCATCCAGAAACCGAATACCAAACCAGATGGTCAGGGGAATCAGCAGGAGAATGATGAGCGCAGAAACCACTGTCCGCTTTCGCTTTGCCCTTTGCGCGCGGGGATCCGCGGCTGTTTTATCCATCATCATGGCTTTTTCCCCAGCTTCGGCCAAAGCGCGCATCCGGTTATATACATTGCCGCCATGGCCACGGCTGTACAGGCCAGAACAATGCTGGCCTTTTTCAGCTGCTCCAGCCCCGACGGCGTTTTGGATACACTTTTGCTGTATGGCAGCATGGCCCCGCTAAAATCCCAGGGCTTAAATTCATCCTCGGAGGCAGCAGCGGCCTTGCCGGAAGCCCTGGCTGTCATGCCGCCGCTGTCTGCTTTATTGCCTTTCTGCATTCCCAGGCGGCCCTCCACGGGCGCCGCCTCTCTGACTGGCTCCGAGGTGCCGGTCAGTGCCATAAGATGTCCCCGGTCATTCCGGTAATAGATGGTTCCGTCCGCATCACAGTTGAGACTGGTGGTGGTATACTCCTGCTCGTCACCCTCCGCGCGGTAGATCACCTCGGCCTGAGGGGTGGTGTTGCCGGCCCAGTCCTTTACCCGGACAATGGCGCCGTCGTGGTTATTTACCGTAATATAAAGGTAAACCGTCTCCTGGCCGTCCGCCGTATAGGCGGTGGTGAGCAGCGGTGACGCCTTGGACGGGCCTCCGATATCGGCCTGGTAGATCATGCCGAGAGAGCCAGCATCCAGAACCGCCAGCTTTCCATTTTCCGTATTGCCCTGGTCAATGACCGTGGCCTTGTTATAATCCTCCTCATGGCCCGAGCCATTTACCTTTTGGGTGGTGACATACACGCGGCCATTGTAAACCACCGGCGATGTGGTTGAAGCTGCCGGCAGATCGGCAACTTTAGCCCCTGTGTAATGCCCGTCGCCAGTCACGCCGAGCTTAAAGCATTTGCCGCCGCCGGTGATCCCGTTGGCAGTGGCGCCGCCGCCCGCTGTAAAATAAAGGGCGCTGGTTCCAGCGTCATAAGCGATACACGAACGGATAACGCCGCCAGTGGCGTACCGGTCAATGAGCACGCCCGTCGATTTGTTACGGGACTGCACCACGCCAGAGTCCCCGCCGAAGATTACCGCGTCGCCAACCACAGTGGCACCGCTCCAGTAATAGCCGCCGTCATCGTCCGAAACCCACCGCGCGCGGCGGATCCCGTTGGTCTGGTAAATTTCGCCGTTACTCGTGGTGTCGATACAGAAAAAGGTTCCCTTGTCCGTCGAGCCGCTCCAGGTACCCGAGTAGATAAAGCCGTCGGCATAGGTAACCTGGCAGTTGCTCTGCCCGCCAAAGCTTTCGGTACGCCAGAGCGAATCCAGGGTGTCGGCGTTAAAGGCCTCGATGGTGCCCTCCTCCTCAGGCACGAAGATCATGCCGTCGCCGTAGGTGGCATAGGAGAAAAACTCGATTTTTTTCGCGAGCTTTGCCTCTTTAACAATGGCGCCGGTGTTTTTATCCAGCTTGTAGAGCTTGTTGTTCTGGGTAGCGACAAAAATATAATTGTCCACCACCAGCGGGGTGCCGGCGGTCATCTGCTTGCCCCCCACGTTGATGTCGCTGTTTATCCACTTTTCCGTCAGATTATTTCCCGCGTTTGGCAGGCTGGCGTCCACAATGGCCATGTTACTGTTGTTCTTCCTGAAGGTGGGCCAGTAGCTCTCAAAATCCACATAGCGGTTCATCTTCACCGTTACCGTGCACTGGTTCTTGACGCCGCAGACCTCCGCGGTAATCACCGCTGTCCCCTTGACATGCCCGGTGACAATGCCCTTATCGTCCACGCTGGCCACAGACGGGTCCGACGAGGTATAGGTCAATCTGTTTTTATCCGTTGTATCATAGGGCTTATAGCTCAGCACACTCAGCTCAAAGCTGGGGTTCGCAATGTCCAGCAGCAGCGTTTTCTCCGTATCGCTCAGCACAAAGCTCTCAACAGCGACACGGCTGTCCGATACCACCGTAAAGGTTGAAAAAGTGTCTGTCGAAAAGCTGAAGCGCTTATTCTGAGCATCGTAGGTGACCAGCGCGTTTCCCTTCTCATCCTGAATGCCGACGCGCTCGCCGTTATGCAGGAGGGTCAGCTGGCCGTGCTCGCCAAGCCCCGGAGCCGTGTAACCGCCGGAGGGCATCGTGATTTTAAAGCCCTTGCCCTCCGTATCGTATTCCGGTATGGCGTCCGCGCTTTCGGCAGCGGCAAAATCCCTCAGCCTGATTTCATACTGGCTCTCAACGGCCGGCTCCAGATACTGGGCGTCCGCCTCAAGGGCAGCCTGCTGCTCTGCCGTGACCTCAACCGCCTGCGCCACCACCTGCACGGTCCAGGGCAGGGTCAGGGAACGTCCCTTAACGGTAACGCCGTTATCCGATGCGTTGAACTCCGTTAAAGCGTCCGTCACTTTTTTCATTTTCTTTTCAGCCTGATCATAGATTTCCTGATCCTGGGTCAAAAATCCATCGTAAGCGCCGATGGTCTTCAAAGCCCTTTCGGCCTGCACCAGGTCGTAAAGACTCTGGTCGTCGGGCTTTCCACCGCTATCGATGACGGCCTGCACCGCCGCTGCCGCGGGCTCGCACACAGCGACCACCCCGGACAGCACCTTGCTGTAGCCACTGTTAATGGCAATCTGTATATTGGCGTCCTGCTCTGGCGTTAAAAGCGACTGCTGCGCGCTTGTCAGGCTGTTGTAAGCCTCCTCAAGCACCCTTACCTCGTCCAGCGAGGGACTGGCATTGGTGTTCAGAATCGCGGCCAGCCGGACCACTTCCTTGGCGGCGGCAATGTCCTCATCGGTAATGTCCGGCGGATCGACCGGGTCGTCCTCTGTGACGGTAACCCGGCACTCCGCGGTAAAACGGCCCACCTGCGCCGTGATCACGGCCTCGCCCCTGGCCACCGCTGTAATGCGGCCATTGGCGTCCACAGCCGCCACCTGTTCGTTGTCTGAGCGCCAGGTAACGGTTTTGTCATCCGTGGTGTCCGCCGGGTTATAGCTGACCTTGAGCGCGGTGGTCTTACCCTTGCCCAGGCTAACCTCAGACGGATTCAGGCTGATACTCTGCAGGGGCTTTTCAGCGCTCTCCTCACTTACGGTGACCTCGCAGCTGGCGGTGAAATCGCCGAGGGTGGCGGTGATGGTGGCGGTGCCGACGCTGTCGCCATAGATTCTTCCGTCCTGTTCGACATAAACACAATCCCTGTCGCTGCTGGTCCATTTAACGCCCTCATCCACCCGGCAATTTTCAGGAATATAGCCGACGCTCAATTGATCCTCACCGCCGTAGCTGAGGTTTAATTGATCCTGATTGAGGGTGATGGCCTGCAGGTTTTTCGACTCTATGGCAGCTTCCAGATACGCCTGCGCCTGATCAAGATCATTCTGATCGGTAATGCCAGGATCAATGGTTTCAAGGGTCTCCATGGCATGGCTGTAAGCATCCGCTATGAAAGAGACTTTGAGCAGTGCCTCTTTATCTGTCCGCCCGTTAAACGCTGCAACTGCTTTTGTCAGATTATCCCTGTTTGGTATTTCAAACCCATATTGTCCGGCATTATAGGGTTCACCTACATCCGCGCCAATCCCCCACATGGTAAACTGGACACGCATCACGTCGCCATCCTTCAGGGTATAGCTATCCATCCCATAATTGGGAAAAATACTGTTGACAGAATACATCCATCCCGAATGCTCTGTGTAGGAAAACTCACCCAGGTCCGGATACTTTGCATTCCCGTCATTACTGGTATTGGTAATCTTATGGCCGCTCATATCTGTGATATAGTAGGGAATATCAAGCTGTCCTGAATCGGCGTTTTTCAGGGCAGTAACATAAAAGCTTTCTGAGCCTTCCTTCTGTGTATAGCCGCCAGTTGGCGCCAGCATCTGGTCAAGAACATCCTTGGCGGTGTCCCCCTCATAAATCGGCACTTCAACCGGCTCGACAAAATAACCCTGCCCTATTGTAAAACGCTCTACACTAAAGGTAATGGTGCCTGTCTGCGCACCGGAAGCCTCTGCCTTTCCCGAGCCGATCAGCAGCAGCACCGCTGCTGCCAGTAAAATACACATTAAGCCGTTAACTTTTCTCCTTAATCCTTCCACGTTTTGTTTCTCCTCTTTTTTATTTCAAAGATACCTGTTACTGCCCCCTGATCAGGGGGCAGGGGCTGATACCCTTTAGCTTAAAATTAATGTTCTGCTTTTCGCTGTCTGCGGTAGAAAGCTATTCCACAGAGTCCCATAAGTGCCAGCATTCCTGCTGCCTGCAAGGCGCCATTGCCAATTTCTTCCTCGGTATAGGGCACCCCAGTCACCGGATTGATGGTGCCGCCGGATGCGTTTTTGGTATTGTTATCACTGCCCGTATTTCCGCTGTTTGATGTTTGATTATTGTCCGTATTCGGGCTTTCCTCCTGCCTGTTCATTCCCACAACGGTGAACTCGGAGAAGCTCTTGGTGGTAAAAGTAACCTTTCCATCAGCGTCTGGGGTTACCGCCTGCCAGGTAAAGCTTCCGTCGGCTCCTTTATGGCTTACAAAGTAGGCGTCATATTTAAGCTGATCCGCTTTTAACGGAATCGTAACCGTGAAGCTGCCGTCCGCATTTTCTGTTACTTCCGGCGTAATATCTGCCAGGAAAAGAATTTTTGTTTCCTTCGCGTTTGCAAATTCGCCGGCATTCTTGATGGCTTCATCAACACCCGCAACGGTGTCCTTATCCTTTGACTTATCGTCAACCCTGATGCCTTCGCCAGGCTGAAGCCCATTGACCACAACACCGGTCTTTTCATCCGTTGTGACGGTCACCAGCTTAGAGACGGCGGCATTCAAATTCGTGACCACAGTATCTACCTGCTGCTGTGTGCTGTCGTTCAGGTTTCCGGCAACCTTTTCGGCTGCGGCTAAGGCTTCCTTTACAACGGCAAAGCTGTCCGCTGTGTAATGACTTTCATCTAATTTTTTAGCTGTTTCAACCGCTTTGGTCAGGTCTTCGGTTTTTGTTGCCTTTTCCATTAAACCCTTTGTCGCATTCTGCAAGTCGGTCAATACCTTGTCCGCTTCTGCTGCCGGCACCTGGCCTTCTGCCAGCCGACCTGCCATGGCATCCGCATTTTTGAGGGCTTCCGCTACCGCTTTCCAGCTGCTGGTGGTGTAAGCTTCTTCCTTGAAGGCTTCGCGCACCTGCGCAACCGCTGCGTTAAAGGCGTTTTCGTCTGCTGCAATCACCAGCTTGGCGACCGCGTCATTCAGGTTTTTAACCGCTGCGGAAACCTCAGCATCTGTGGCGTTTTCCTGGCCGACCAGTGCTTTTGCCGCGTTCAGGGCTGTCTGCACATTTGCCTTGGTTTCATCCATATAGGTGACATCTTCGCGCGCAAGCGCTGCTTCTGCCGCCTGGATGCTGGCCGCCAGCGCCGCCTGGTCACCCTTGGCGCTCAGGGCCGCAATGGCGGTCTTAACCGCCTGAGCCGCGTCCGCCACGGTTTTCTGGTTTTCCGCATTATCCGCGAGATCCGCGTCCAACACGCTCTGGGCGTCGGCGACCGCTTTAGTCAGGGCCGCGTAGCTGTCCGGCGTGTACAGGGCTTTATCATAGGTTTTGGCTTCAGCGACGACTCCTTTTAAATCCGTTTTGTCAACCGCTTTAACCAGCTGCTTTATGGCGTCATCCAGCGCGTTGACCTGCGCTGCAACTTCGTCTTTTGTATTTTCAGTGGTTATTTCCTTTGCCGCCGCAATGGCTGCTTCCAGGTTTTGATAGCTTGCCGCGGTGTACAGGCTGCTGTCAACGGCTTCCGCTTCGGCGATTTTGTTGGTAAGCTCGGTGATGTCTGTTGGCGGGAGCTTAGAAACGAGCCCGGTTGTATCATTAATAATGGTGGGCGTTATAACCTTTCCAGAAGGATCATTCACGTCATCCACAGCAAATTCCTTGTTATAAACAGCAAAATCCAGTGCTCCTGTCACGCCGTCATTTACGGTAAAAGACGCCGTAAGCGCCGGGTTTCCCGCTACCTTTCCATCAATAAAATAGGTCAGCTGTATTTTCCCTGGAAACTGCGTATCTGCAACGTCTGAACTGCCTGTTGTAAAGCCACATTTTGCGCTTCCTGCAACATAGGTTACCTTACTGCTGTCATAGCTTATTCCAAATGTTCCTGCAACAAAATCAGAATTTTCAGAAAGCTGCAAAGAAAGGGTTACCGTTTCTCCGGGAGCGACTTGTGTTTTATCTGCCTGCAATGTTAATATTTCTGTTTCTGTTGTACCTGCCGCCATTGCCACCGACGGTACCACACTACCAAAGGCTAATGCGAGGGTAACGATAGCCGTGGTTAGCTTTTGAATCATTTTTCTCATCAATTTCTCCTTAATTTTTATTTAAACGATGCTTTTCCATTGACAACTTTTTGAATCATCAAAGCGTCACGGGCTGTAATCTCACCATCAGCAACGACATCCGCTGCTTTTTTCTGCGTTTCTGTCAAGTTTACTTTTCCATTAACGGCGCGCATTACCATTAGAGCATCACGGGCTGTTACCTCGCCGTCACCATTGGCGTCACCAAGAATAAAGCTCATTTCCAGCGCGTCCATGGTATTCTTCAGGCTGGCGTAAGCAGTCAGGCATTCCGCGTCGGTGGCGTCTGGCTTGGTATATACAGCGCTGGCGCTGTCCCGGGCCTCCTTAAAGGGCTTCCAGGTTTCTTCGGTATAGCCGGTTTCCTTTAGCGCGTTGGCTTTTTCCAGCTGCGTCTGGAGCAGGGCTTTCCCCTGGCCGTTGACAGCGTTCGTCAATTTCTTGACATCCTCCTGGTTCATGCTGGCCTTCTTGCCGTCGCTCAGTGCCTGGTAAGCGCTCCACACAGCGCCCACGGCTTCTTGATCATTGGTGTCCATGCTGTCAATAAGGTTTTTGACATAAGCGGTTCCCTTAACGTCACGGCAGTCGTAGATACCGGTTTTTTCTTCTTCGGCGCGTTTTAAGGCAGTGACGCCGCGGATGATCTGTTCCGGGCCAATGCCGGATGTCAGCGATATGTCTCCTACCTTATTTTCAAAATCAACCCGATTGATAATGTTGTCGTAAACGGTAACCTTACCCACCACAAATCTCGGATCAAAAGCATTGATCCCTGCCATCCCCAGGCAAATATTTGTCTGGGCGTTCGTCCAGGCATTCTGGAGATCTGCATGGCCGTAATCCGGATCCGTGAATTGCAGTAAAAAGCTACCCCAGAAACTGCCGAGATAAGTCTGGCTTCTCTGAAAACGCGGTAGAATCTCATTGTCTACCCGTACTTTCACATCATAATATTCGTCACCCGGCTGTGCATTTGGATCATAATACTGGAACATCGGCTGAATGCTCATCGACCACATATCGTTCACGTCATTGGCATCCGAGGCTTGTATAACACCGGTCGCGTCTGTTTTTTGTTCCGCCATGGCGTGGATTACCTTTGAGAGTTCATAACCGTTATCATTTGAAAAATCATAGCACCCATAGGCCAGAGCACGGGTTGGCGTTGCCATATAAGCCTTATTGTCATCATATAAATTTTCATCGGTAATAATATCGATCAAATCATACCCCGCGACATTACGCGGATCATACCCCATCGCTGTAATCAGCATCACATCCTTGGAGGTATCGGTTGTGATGAATCCACTGGTAACTCCAGTATCACGGTAGCCTTCATATTTTTTCAGAATAATATTTTTATAGTATTCATCATAAAAACTTTCGTCCACAATCGAAGATCCTGACCGGATCAGGTCAAACACCATATAAGGGTCATAGCTCTTTTCGGCACTTGGGCCCTCTGACCCAAAAAATTTCTCATCCAGAAGAAGAATGTCGCAGGCCTCAGTTACCTTCTGGCTCAGCTCTGCCTTGCGCTCCTCTGTCAAAACTGCCGGATCGGTTTTGATGCTTAAGGATCCCCAGGCCTTGAGCGCCTTATAACCATTCTTTTTATCCTGGTTCGAGAGATAACCGGTTCTGTTGTAGAGGTTTGTCGGCAAAAGATAGTCTACTTCCTCATTATTATCATAGCTTATCCGGATGGCGTCGGCATTTTTAAAACGGGCGATTCCCTCTGCGTGGTCTCCTAAAACGCCGACATATTCCGCTCCATTTTTTACAGCATCCTCATACTCGACCTTAAGATTGTAGGGGGCGCCCTCCACGTTCTTTATGGCAATACCGCTGACATTGGTGCGGATAACGGGCATCTTTCCGCCGGACAGGTCAAGCTTATCGTAATTCAGCACAACTGGCTCCAGCTGAACCTCCAGTTCAAGCACAACGCGGTTTTTCAGCTTTGTATTTTCCCGGTTGAGGGTGGGGTAGCTTTTTCCCTCTTCGATTGTCCATACCTTATCAAAATCCCAGTTTTTAAAGGTCCCTTTCTTTTTCATCGCGGCCGTCCGCTCACCGGTTCCCGCAGAACTTATTTTATCAAGCCCCAGAATGCTGCTGTCATAGTAGCAGTCAGTATTTTCACGATAGGGGTTAAAGGGTGTTGTTTGTGAACTATCACTCCCTATTCCCGATAAAGCACCGGCGTAATAACAGTTTTTATTTTTGGAAGGGGATAGAAGGCTAAAACTGAATGCGTCATAGCTATTGAGGTTTTTATAGTTCACCCTGGACCAGCAGTCCTCCGACAGCGCTTCTTCCGCCTTCCAGACGCTGCTGAGGTAACCGCCGCCACTGGCAGCCGCAACCATTCCTACGGATGTCCACTCTGTGGTTTTATCCATACTGAGTGAAACCTCACCCTCGGCGCTGCAGCGCGTAACATAAGCGCCAAGGGTTCCATTGGCCAGGATGCCGATGGATCTGCTCATTTTGTTATCCGGAGGTCGAACGATGTTCAATGAGCCGGCTGCCTCGCTGATTCTTTGATCAACCACCATGTGCAGATTTCCGATCTGCGCATTCGGCCCTAGGACGTCAAACAAACCCGATGTGCTGTCTGTGTAGTTTTTAATGGTATGGCCCATACCATTAAAGGTTCCGTCAAATACATAGACATACTCTGTCGTATCCATTGTGCTGGTGCTGCCATCGCTGTACAGGCGGTGGACCGGATAGGGCGTTAAACCTCCAGCGTCAATATCATTGGTCATAATAACCGTAGTATTGCTGTAATCCACATGCTTTGCCAGATCCATCCTCAGGGTATTAAGGTCATTGACATTGCCTACCAGATAATTGCCTGCTTCATCCTGGGTCAGCGAGGGCTCTCCTCCTCGGTAGATTACATCAATGACCTCAGGGTCGTAAGGTCCATCGGGCCTTTCCTCTGTTGTTCCGGCATTCTCTGTCGCCTCGGTCTGTCTGCTGCTTGCTGCGTAAGTATCTCCGACTTTATCCAGCTGGTGAAGTCCTTCGGGCATTTCCTCTGCCAAAGCAGACAGCGGCAGGCTTCCCGCCAGCAGCAGAAGCACCAGAAAAAGCCCCAGCACACGCTTCCATTTTTTTAGTTTCATATTTTTTATCCTTATTTTATATATTTTTACTGCATACTATTTCTATTTACGCCTAAGGCTCTCCCTTTTGGGGAGAGCCTGTTGTGACCTGATAGAAAATCCAGTGCTTTCTAAAAGTCGAGGTTATTTAGTTGTTTTTCTGCGGTAAACCAGGAAGACTGCCAGCCCGGCTGCTGCCAGCAGCGCGGCCGCTGCGGGAACAGCGCCCAAGCTGTCGGCTGTGATGCCTGTGCTGACGCCTGCGCCTGTACCGCTGCCCTGGGCTGTGCCGCTGCCATTCTGGCTGCTGCCTCCGCCGGTGCCGTTACCGTTTGAGCCGCTGTTTCCATTCGGGTTGTCGGCGCTGGCGTTCTTAAAGCCAACGACGCCAAAATCGGAAAAGCTGCCCGCTGTAAAGGTAAGGGTATGGCTTGCTGCATCATAAACTGCGTCGAAATACTCGATGCTGCCGTCTTCCTTTTCATGGTAAACCTTGTAGCTGTCATAGCCCCAGGCGGCTTCCGGCAATGCGATGGTGATTTTCACGCTTTCGCCCGTACCCAGCTGGTAATCTCCCAGGTTGATGTCGAAAAGCGCCAGCAGCTCAGCATCCTGGTAATCTTTACGGATGTTTTTCTGCGCTGCTTCGGTTTTCTGTTCATCCTGTTTTGTGATGTTCAGCTCTGCGTTGTCTGGAATTTCAGCGGTGACCTGATAGCCCTCCGCTTCAGCCTTTTCAACTTTGATCAGGCCCGCCAGGGCTTTGTTCAAGCCTTCCAGAGCCTTATCCACTTCCTGCTGGGCCGCGTCGCCGTTATCCAGAACTGTCCTGGCTTCTGCCAGGGCTGTCTGCAGCGGCGCGTAAGTGGCCTGGGTATAAATCCCACTGTCCTTGGCATCTGCCGTGTCACAGGCCTCGGTTAGGGCTGCTTTGTCGGCTGCCTTGACCAGCGCGTCCATAGCGGCCACCAGTTTTTCGGTCTGGGTGTTGACCGCTGTCTGATCCGCGTTATCGCGGTCCAGGGCTTTGGCCTCGGCCAGGGCTGCCTGGAGGGCCGTCCAGGTGCTGGTGGTGTAGTCCTCGGCCTTCAGGGCTTCGGCCGATTTAACGGCTTCGTCCAGGGCTTTGGGATCACCCTTTTTCACCAGCTGTTCCATGGCGTCTGCCAGCTTCTGCACGGCGGCGTTCACATCGGCCTGCGGGGTGTTTTCCGGATCCTGCTCGATGGCTTTGGCTTCTGCCAGAGCCGCTGCCACATCGGCTGCTTCCCAGGAATCCTTCGTATAATCTGTTTCCTTTAAAGCTTCGGCTGCCTGGATGGCTTCATTCAGGCCTGCGAAGCTTGTTTTTTCGATGAGCCTGCTCTGGGCCAGCTCTAAGCCTTCCCTGGCCGCGTCCACGGCTGTCTGGGTGGCGTTGTTCTGATCCACTGCTCTGGCGTTTGCCAGCGCTTCGGCAAAAGCCGACCAGCTTGCGCTGGTGTAGTCTGCTTCCTTTAGCTTATCCGCTTCGGCGATGGCGCTGTTCAGCGCAGTGCTGTCGGCTTTTTTGACCAGAGCTGCCTGGGCGTCGGTTAATGCTTTTGCCGCTCCGGCAACTGCCTGGGTGGTCGTATTGGTTTCCTCAATGCCCTTTGCAGTATCCAAAGCTGTTTTAAAGGCCGTCCAGCTATTGGTGGTGTAGGCTTCCTTCTGCGCTTCTAGATCCGCGGCGTTCTTTAACGCGGCCTGCAGGGCTTCCCAGTCTGTCTTTAACACCAGTTTGGCGGTAGCCGCTTCAAGGGCTTTGGTAGCCCCATCAACCTTTTCCTGATCATCGACCGGTGTATTTGTCTGATCGAACTGATTGGCTGCATCCAGCGCTTTTTTCTGGGCTTCCCAGGTAGCGGCCGTGTAGTCCTCTTCATCCTGCATTCCGGCGTCTACGATGGCTGCTCTCATGGCGGTAAAATCCGCGTTTTTGACCAGCCAGGTATAGGCCTCCGCCAGATCGTCCGCCGCATCGTCAAGCTTGGCCTGATCCGACTTTGGCGTGTCTTTAGGTTTTAATAAATTATAAACCTTAAAAACAGGCTCGTATTTTTCCCAGCTGTCGCTTGTATAGATATAGTCCCGGTTTGTTATACTAAGCGCTTTATCCTTCACCGAATAATATTTTGTGGTATCTGCGTTCTCAGTCAGGTTTTTCTGCGCTTCAGACAGAAGGCCTGCCGCATCGCTAATCTCTTTTGCGCTGGCCTTGCTTTTATCCGCGCTCATTTTCTGGGCGGATTCCAGGGCCTGGTCAAAGGCTTTCTGGCTGCTGGAGGTGTAAACAATGGTGTCGGAGACTGTCTCTGCATTCTTCAGCGCCTGTTCCAATGCCTCTACTGCTGTTTTCCACTCGCCCTGCGGCACAAGGCTGTCCATGGCGCTTTGCAGCGCTGCGGTCTGAATATACTCGGTATCCTTTAGCACCGGCTCTGCGGTCAATGCCTTTTCCGCATTCGCAATGGCATCCTGAAGCGTTTGGAAGCTTGCCGGCGTATATTTACTATCGTCATTCTTAATTTCTTTCGCTTTCGCGATGAGCGCCTTGAGCGCCGTAAAGTCCTGAGAGGTTCCCGCGAACTGTACCAATGCCGGGTACTGGCCTTCTTTCACAGTCCATACACTGGTATCCCAGCCGGTATAGGTTTCGGCTGTTTTCAGCTCTGCTGTTGTCTTGGCCCCGGTATTTGCACCGGCAATATCCTCAGTCGCCTTGACAAGGTCGCTGTTATAGTAGCTCTCCTGGGCGTTCGAAGATGTCCCATAAACATGGCAGCGGTCCGACCCCTCGGTAACCGTAATTTTTGAAAGTGACAGACAGTTCACTGCGTAAGCCCTGCCTGAGCGGTCTATCGCTAAGCCTGCTAACTCTGGCGCTTCCTCCCACTCTTCATAAGAGCCCTTGTTGTCAATCGTCATTTCTACCATCGACATACAATTTTTCATAACAGGTTTCTTAACGCCACTGCCTAAGTCCCCTAAAAAAGTCCCACAATAAAAGTAAGGCTCCTCATCCTGGGGCACCTTCAGATCAATGGAGCCAGAGACCACACAGTTTTCAATGGAATAGCCGCCGTTCGAGTTGGTGTTATTGGCAAAGGCGCCATAGAAAAAATTATTTCTTCCATCCATATAGGCGGCATTGGGTATGTCCACATTAATGTTTAAATGCAGATTCTTTATGACTGTATCTACCAAACTGCCACTCTTATCTTTTCCAGCAGAAAAATGACTTCCGAAAAGCCCGTACTCTGTTTCACTAAAACCTGTAATGGTATGTCCCTGGCCGTCAAAACTCAGCGTCCAGGCTGTACCGCTGCTATATTCTCCAAGGTCAAACCCATTGAGATCGATGTCCTTCATTAACAAAACACTCTGTCCCGGCTTTACTTTGCCGGACTTTACGTATTCACGCAGGGCTTTTAAATCTTCGGGTGTGCTGATTTTAATCTGCTCATCTTCTTTGTTGAAGGTATTCTGGATTTCGCTGGTATCCTTTAAACCCTCTGCCTTAACAGTACTGGCGGAAAGAAAACCAAATCCCATGCAAAACACCAACAGCAAAGCCAGTAAATTCAATCCAATTCTTGTTGCTTTTTTTTCCATAGCTCCTCTTTCTGTAAACAAAGCAAAGAGAGAAAACTTATTTCTCTCTTTGCTTCTGTTTCACAAGCTGCTTACTGAGCGTTGGCCGCGTCTCTGATCGACTGGGTTAAATCAACACGCTGTACGATATCCTTGGAGATAACCGCTGTGTCATTCCAGTTGAAGGAACCGTCAGGGTTTAAGGACTGTGGTACATAGCTGTCAGAAATGCCAATGTCTGCGCCGCCGCTTAAGGAGTATTCAAAACGGATAACCGCTTTGTCACCATAACCCTTGCTGGTATCCGCTACCTTATCATCTACTGAGTAATAATATGGTGAAACTTTTGGAGCCGACTCATTATTGACCGTGAACATCCATCCGCCGGTGCCCGCATATTCAGCTGTGCTTAAGGAATTCTTTGCGCCTGCATTAACATTGCTGAACATTACGCCAACATTGCTGGTGGTGGCAAAACCTTTACTAATATATTCAGCTTGACTAATGGAAGCTGGTTTCTTTAACCCTGCTTTATTAAAGCCTGTCAAAAAGCTGCCGGAAGCGCCCCAGCTGCCAGAAATAACATTGTCTGCGCCGCAAGCTGTTTTCAATACATCCAGTACAGTCTGGTCTGCTGGTGCTACACCCGTTGCAGTCTGTACCTGAGCTGCGGTTACCTTGGTCGGTCCGTAGATCACGCCATAGTTGCTGCTGCCCTTAATGGTGCCCAGCAGATTTTGGTCCACCTGTACATAATAAGTGTTTGTTGAAGCGTCTGCTGCCTGTACTTCCGCTGCGAATGTCGGAGCTGCAAATCCTACCATCATTGCTGCTGAACCTAAAAGTGCTAAACCTCTTTTTGCTGATTTTGCAAATGCCATAATTAAAATCTCCTTTAAAATTTATTTTTTTGTTTTTGAATCGGGCTTTTCTTAAAGGGATTGCCCAAGGGCCGTAAATGAGATATAATTATGAAGTCTATAGGAAATATCAGACTTCATGGGACCGTTTGGAAATTAGGCCTTCCAGCGGTCCTTTTTCCTGCCCTTTTAACGGCGGGCAGGTGCCTCCTTCACACTTTTACCTTCTTCGATAAAGCTCACTCCTTTCCCATTCTCACAGCATAATATTTTTGAAATATTACCATCTATCTTTCTGCTGTGCTCCACTATGGAGCAAGCATTGTAAACCTTGCTACGCCAGCGCTTCCGCCCAGGCTTTATCAATCACGTACTCGCCCTCTTTTTCCTTAAAGCAGGGCACCAGCCTCGGCGAATTGGCCAGGGCTTTGTAGTCGGCAAAGGGAGTATCGATAAAAATCTGCTTTCCAGCGTTGTTGATCGCCCCGAACACCACTTTTTTCTTCTGAAACTCAAAACTGCCAAACAGCACCTTGTCAATGGCGATGGGCGAGTTTTCAGCCCTCAGCTTTGCGGATACGTCCTCGTATATCTTATGATCCAGATAGGTGATGATCTTATCATTCAGGTTGGACTCAAAAATATGAATCTTTTCCAGAAGGTCCATCACATCCTTCACAATGCGGAGCCGGTAATTGGGAAACATCTCCAGAACCTCCTCCGCTGCCGCCGCTGTATCAACACCGCCCATATCCAGGATCACCATGTATTCTTTTTCCATGTCCTGATATTTTAACGAATAGGGCTCTGAAAAAATCGCACCGCACGCTGGACAGGTGTGCCTGAACAGCTCTGTCTTAATGAGCTTTGCCTTCAGCTCCTCATCCAGACTGGCGTTTATGGTTTCATATCCTTTAACCTCAAAGGCTTCGCGGCACTTCGGACACTCGATGGTAATGGTTTTTGTTTTGGCCATGATATGGCCTCCTCTCTGTTCCTTCTCAAAAATTTTGTATACAAAAAGGGGCTCCTATCATAGAAATCCAATTCAAATAAACCATACGCCACCAAAACCATTGCTGTTTTGATCGGTACAATATTTTTGATTATGAATATCTGTGATAGAAGCCCCAGAATAGCCGTAGAGCGTCTATGTTTTCGATGAATAACCCTAGTGACGAGGATTACTTACATCAAGACTGTAACAAACAGGTTTCCGACTCGTCTTTACCAGTGGTTTCCGGCAAGCATCACGATAGCGGCTCTGTACTAGGATTCACACCTACTTCCCTCAGGCGTCTTGAGAAACTCTCAAAAACACCCTAGCTGCATATAACCAGAATGATTATCATGCGGCAATTCATTACAGTTGTTATTAAATTATGCAAACGAGTCGTTCTTTAAAGAATAGCTGCAATTGATACAATTTGTTGTCATCTCGTTTACAAGCCTTATTCTAGCATTATAATTTATTTTTTGCAACCTCTATTTTTGATTTTTTTTAAATACAGTTGCTAAAAGTACCATTTTCCGGGCTGTTTCAGCGTTTTTTATTTTTAAAGATCTTCGCTGGAGGGTGCGATTCGCAATTAAGGAACTATTACTTTTTTACCCTCATCTTATAATATCTGGGGCAGTGTATTCCGATAAGCACCGAGAAAAACAAAGCCGTCTTTCATGCTGTTTTTTAACGTATCATTATCAACATCGAGGAGCCGGAACATGTGGTACACGATTGATTTTACCAGCTTTTTAGCCTTGAAGGGCAGCTCTCGCTCGTAGTATCGGATGAAAATTTCTTTTTGGGCGCCGTAAAAAGCCAGTGTATAGGCCTCCATGTCTTCCTCGGTATAGGTTTTATTAAAATACTCTAAAGCGGATCGGCTGAACAGCTTTAAAACCATCAGGCGCTTTATTTTATTGCAGTCCCGAAGTGTGATTTCGTAATAGAATTTCATGACATGAGGGTCTTCCACAATGCCGGTGTAAAAAAGAATCATGGCCGTACAGTACTTAACATACTGCAGCTTTGCCTTATCTGAGTTTTCGCCCACAAAATCATAGAGCCGCATAAAATAGGTGTTGATGATCTCGTCGACAATGTCCTCTTTTCGGTTAAAGTAATAGGTCAGGGTGCCGAGGCCCACCTGGGCGTTGGCAGCTATGTCTGTCATTCCGGTATTGTTATAGCCGCGGGTATAAAACAGCTCCTTGGCCTGGTGCAGGATGTTTTCATGGGTCTGTTTCCCCTTTTTGGTCCGTTCCTTTTTTCCTTCCGGTGCTTCCAGATTTATCGCCATAGCGGTTCTCTCCTTTTTTGCTTCGCAATTAAAAAACCTCCTCGGATTCAGAGAAGGAAAACAGCGGCCGTCTAAGGAGGGCTCTGGAATTGTCTTGTCACTCTAAATCGGAGTTTAAAACATATCTCTGTGCTGGTCTTCTGGCTTTACAATATCATCCACATCCCCTTCCCGCCGCACTGGCAGTGGTTTCCGGACTGGCTTTTTGTATTACAGCTGCGATTACAGCAAGGGTCTCCCACCCTTTTCCCATTACACAGGATAAAATCTTTATTTAATTGTTTTCATCATAGCTTTTCAAATGCTTTTTGTCAAGAATTACATCGAAAATCCGGCTGGATATAGTGGACCTTATAATCGTACTGCCTGCAATAGACGTCTATTTTGGAGCCCTCGTAGCAATATACGGTCACATCGTTCCGGTTAAAGATCCACTCGCCCACTTCATCGGGATCGTGCCTTATCTCAACCTTCTTGAGGTTGGGGCAGCCATGAAACGCCCATTTTCCAATGGTCTTAACGTTTTTGGGCAGCTTAAGGGCTGTGAGCTTCTTGCATTTCAAAAATCCGGATTCTTCAATAACTTCCAGGCTCTCGGGCAGCTCCAGCTGCTGAAAGCTGCAATTCACAAAGGCTTCTTTACCGATATATTTTAGATTTTGCGAAAACCGGATGGATTCCAGGCTTTTGCACATGTAAAAGGTTCTGAAGGGCAGTCTTTCGATGGTATCTGGCAGCTCGATGCGCGCCAGCTTATCACAGTTGTAAAAAGCATTCTCGCCGATCCGGGCAAGCCTGTCCGGCAGGGTGATGCTTTCCAGGCCGCGGCAGAATTTAAAGGTGCGGTCCTTGATGGACTGGACGCCCCCGGGTATTTCAAGCGACTGTATTCGGCGGCACTCCATAAAGGCGGCCTCTCCCAAAAGCTTCAGGCTTGAGGGCAGACTGACGGCGGAAAGCATGGTGCATCCCTCGAAGGCATGACCGCATATCTCCTTCACGGATTCTGCGATTCTAACCTCCTTCAGCTTTGTCAGGTTTTTAAACGCGTTTACGCCAATCCGTTCAAAGCCTTCCGGAATATTGACACGTTTGATATTTGTCTTTGGCAGGTCTTTTTTTGAAAAAGCCTCGATACGTTTTGCGCTCTCACTCATCTGTTTCCTCCAAAATTTCTTCTTCTGACTGGACTTTCAGCCGCATTGCTCTTATCCTTGCGGCAGGAACTTTTCATAAGTCAAAACAATAAAACTTCCGAAATGTTTCTTTTATTTCCATATAATGGTTTTATTCTTCAAACGGCTGTTTTGTTTCTTATATTTATTTTAACGCATTAATTATATATAAAAAGTTTTGAAAGTCAATTTCAGAACCTATTGTAGTTTATTTTTACGATTTTGTCAAATAATCAAAAAGCATTTAAGATTATCCATATTTTTTTCTTATACTCTTAACTTGAACGCTCAAAATACATATAGGGGGTATGTGTATAATTATTTCTGCTCTTTTTTAAAAAAATTCAACTTTTCTTATTGACATTATGGAACAAGGTGCTATAATTAAAAGCGTAGCCGGTACACCGGCGCACTTTAATGGTTTCCATCACAAACGATGGTTAAAGCATAATTGGGTGTAAATCCCAAACGGTCCCGCCACTGTGAGACGCAAGTCAAGTCAGGATGCTGATCATTAAAACTGCAATACATTTGGTTACGAGGAGATAACTGAGTGTCAGGACGAAATTATAAGGTTTTAGGATTCGTTATTTCGTACTTTCACTGCTTATCCGTCTGGTAAGCGGTTTTTTTTCGCCCTGCTGTCCTGTTGATTGAATCGTAGCCCGGTAAAATTCATTTTTGGAGGAGGTAAAAATGACAAAGAACCAAAGAAAGTTTGTCACACTGCTGGGCGCGTGGGCGCTTGTATTCGGGATTGTACCCGCCGCAAACGCAATGCATATTATGGAGGGCTATCTTCCTGTGGGGTACTGCATTGCATGGGGCGTTATCTGTATTCCCTTTTTAGCTGCCGGGTTTTTCTCAATTAAGAAAACCCTGACGGGCAACAGAAGATCCATTACGCTTCTGGCCATGGCTGGCGCTTTCATTTTCGTTATTTCATCACTCAAGATCCCTTCTGTAACAGGCAGTTGTTCCCACATGACGGGTACAGGTCTTGGGGCCATCTTATTTGGACCAAGCGCGGTCAGTATTCTTGGCATCATCGTCTTATTATTCCAGGCCATCCTGCTGGCGCACGGCGGCTTAACCACCCTTGGCGCAAACACCTTTTCAATGGCCATTGCCGGCCCCTTTGTGTCTTTTGGCATCTACAAGCTCTGCCAGAAGCTGAAGGTTAACCGCAAGGTTGGCGTTTTTCTTGCCGCCGCGCTTGGGGATTTGTTCACCTACTGTATTACCAGTTTCCAGCTGGCTTTGGCTTATCCTTCTGAACAGGGCGGTGTGGCCGCATCGGCTGTAAAATTCCTGGGTGTCTTTGCCCCGACTCAGCTGCCGCTGGCCATCATCGAAGGGATTTTAACGGTTATTATCGTTATCGCTTTAGAAACCTACGCAAGCCCGGAACTCAAATCCATTGGCTTCTTAGCATCGGAGGAAGTGTAAAATGAGCAAAAACAAAAAATTAGTGATCGTTCTCCTGGTGATTGTGGCTTTACTGGTGGTCGTACCACTTTTTGCCCTTCAGGGCGCTGAATTTGGCGGTTCTGACGACGCGGGCAGCACAATGATTGAAGAAATTCAGGGCGGCGAATACGAGCCCTGGTTCACCCCTGTGCTTGAGACCATGATCAACGGTGAACTGCCTGGCGAGGTAGAATCTCTGATTTTCTGCCTTCAGACCGGGATTGGCGTTGGTATTCTGGCTTTCTTTATGGGCCGCCTGGTTGAGCGGAAAAAGCTTGGCAAGGAAGAAGCCGAGCTGTAAGCCCTCAGCCTAAAAACCGATAGATATCAAAAAAATAAAACACGCTCACACGGCGTGTTTTATTTTTTTGAAGCCTCTTTTGTTTTACTGCTACACCAGTAATGGTACTGTCCACACGCTTGACGCTGGACAGTGCAGCTGTGACGAGTTTTCACAGCCTGGGTGGTGATTTCTTTCTCTTTTTGCGGCGGTATCCTGCCTTAAGCAAGATTATCCGTTTTAAATTTCCGCAATCTCCCGCACACGGGCCAGTCCCTTCGATACCGATGGAACAGCCAGCAGAATCATTGTCAGCGCGCCCTCCGAGAAAATATAGACCGCGTTGTACACCATTGAGTACGGCAGCGCACCCCATCCCTCCCAGGCCATGGAGCCGAAAAACAGCCAGCCGGACAGCACCGCGAACACGTAGCGGCCGCAGATTCCGGCCAGGTATCCCTTTATCAGCCCGTGCTTCGACTGGCTGAAGAAACCGGATAAGCCCAGCGCACCAAAGGCGAGCACATAATCGACCAGCACCTGAAGGGGGTATAAGATAAAGGGGTCGATCACCATCTGCAGAATACCGTAGGCGATGGCCGCCAGAATTCCTGTTTTGGGGCCGTACCAATAGCCCGTCAACGTAATGAAAAGCATGCTGAACAGCGTCACAGAGCCGCCGGTGGGCAAATGGAAGATTTTAATGTTCGATGCCACCACTGCCAGCGCAATGGCCGCCGCGCAGAAGGTCAGATGCCGGGTACTGATCTGACGGTGTTCGGTTTTCCCGGCAGCCAGCGAGGCGGTCACCAGCACCACTGCCATCAGACCGATGAGCACAGCGTATCCCGCGGTTGTCGGCAGATAGGTGATACCGCCGTCAGACGCTACGGGCTTTATAAAAAATTCAAGCATGATTTGCTTACCTCCAAAGATACAGCGTTATAAGTTTCAGGCGTATTTATTATACGTTTCCCAAAGCCAGGCTGTCAACCAGACCTGGGGATAAAATAATTCTTAAAGTTTCGGGAAGGGCTTAATATTCACAAATTAAAGATTTACCTTTACCCAAAAAAATGATAAAATCAACTATATACTGCAAAAAAAGAGGATTTAATCTTATGGATGAAAAGAATTTACAAGATCAGCGCGAGGAGCGTACCCGCGAAGAGCAGGCAATTGAGAACGCCTCTCTGTTTGAGCGTCCTGTCCCCCCGGAGGATGAGGTGATAATTGATGAGCCCGCAGCGCCGGAGGCAGAAGCGGAAACCATCATTGATCCCCCGGAGCCGCCGGAGGGCGAGACGGAAAATGCCGGTCCTGATGTCGGCGAGGTTCTCAGCTTTGACGACGATGATGACACCACGGTCAAGGATTCAGGCGATGGCGGGGAGCCGCCGGATATGCCTGAAAAGAAAGGCCATAAAAAGGTCTGGATTGGCATCGGCATTGGTGCCGCCGTTATTCTGGCCATTTACCTTGGCTTAAGCTTTTACTTCAGCACCCGCTTTTATTTTAACACCACCATGAACGGCTTTAACGTCACTGGAAAGACTGCGGCCCAGGTCGATGAAGAAATGCAGCAGAACGCGGCCACACACACCTTAACGTTAAAAGAACGCGGCGAAAAAACCGAAACCATTGCCGCGGATCAGGTCAACATGCGCTACATTTCGGATGGCAAGATTTCCCAGATGCTAAACGACCAGAATGCTTTTACCTGGCCGATGTCACTGCTTCCATCGGGCCGTCAGGATCTGGAGGCAACCTTCAGCTATGACGAGGCCCAGCTCATCAGCGCCCTGAACCAGCTTCAGGCCGTATCCGGCGCCGAGGTCGTCAAGGTCGCCAATGCCTATCCTAAATTTAACGGCGCGAGCTACGCCATCGAGCCTGAGGTTACCGGCAACGAGCTGGATCCTGCCAAGCTCAAGGAAGCCGTGAAAAACGCTATCTTATCCGGTGATACTGAGCTGGATCTGGAAGCGGCCGACTGCTATAAAAAGCCTTCCTTTACTAAGGAGTCCGCTAAAGTTAAAGAGGCCATGGACACCATGAACAAATACCTGAACGCCACGGTCACCTATACCTTTGGCGACGCCACAGAGGTGCTGGATAAAAACACCATCAATACCTGGCTGGCAGTGGACGACAATATGGACGTCCAGTTCAACCAGGACCTTATGACCACCTATGTGGCAAACCTGTCCGACAAGTACGATACCTATGGTATTACGCGCAGCTTTCAGACAAGCGGCGGCGGCAGTGTCAGCATTTCCTCCGGCGATTACGGCTGGCTGATCGACCAGGACGAAGAGGTCGCTGCCCTTATCCCGATTATCCAGGCCGGACAGCCTGTCACCCGGGAACCCGTTTACGCGCAGACTGCCGCAAGCCACGGCTCACCGGACTACGGCAATACCTATGTGGAAATCAGCCTCGGCGGACAATACATGTGGTTCTATAAGAACGGCAGCCTGGTCGTCGGCACCCCGGTTGTTACAGGCAGCCTGAGCGGAGGCTTCGCCACACCAAGCGGCGTTTACGGCCTTGATTATAAGGCGATGAATGTCACCTTAAAGGGCGAGGGTTATGCCTCTCCGGTTACCTTCTGGATGCCCTACGCTGGCGACATCGGTATTCACGACGCCTCCTGGCGGACGGATTTCGGCGGCAGCATTTATGTAAACAGCGGCTCCCACGGCTGTGTCAACACACCCTACGCAGCTGCTCAGGCCATTTATAATGGTGTCGAGGACGGCACTCCCGTCATTGTCTATTAATACGATTGAGGCGTTTAAAACGCCTGTGGCGTTCCAAAACGGAACGCCTTTTATTATTTTAGGAGGAATCCCTTATGTCGATCACCTGGAATCCCTGGCACGGCTGCCAGAAAATAAGCACAGGGTGTCAGAACTGCTACGTCTACCGCATGGATGAGCGATACGACCGCAACAGCCAGCAGGTATCCAAAAACGCCTGTTTCGATCTGCTGCTGAAGAAAAAGCGGGACGGCAGCTGGAAGGTACCGCCTGGCGAAATGGTGTATACCTGCTTTACCTCCGACTTTTTTCTGGACGCGGCCGACGCCTGGCGGCCGGAGGTCTGGGCGATGATGCGGGAGCGATCAGATTTAAGCTTCTTATTTATTACAAAGCGTATCCACCGCTTTGCCGAGTGCATCCCCGAGGACTGGGGCAGCGGCTACCCCAATGTCCATATCTGCTGTACGGTTGAAAACCAGGCCATGACAGACTACCGCCTGCCGCTGTTTAAAGCAGCCCCCATCCGTTACAAAAGCATTGTATGCTCGCCTCTGCTCGGCCCCATCGACCTTACCCCCTGGCTCGATCCCTCCTGGGTGTGCCAGGTAACCGTTGGCGGAGAATCCGGACTCAACGCCCGGGTATGCCATTATGACTGGATCCTGAGCCTGCACAGGCAGTGTGTCGACGCCGGGGTGGCCTTTCATTTCCAGCAGACCGGCGCCCGGCTGATAAAGGACCATAAGCTCTACCGGATCAGGCGCAAAGACCAGCATTCCCAGGCGCGAAAGGCCGGGATTAACTATACACCATAAAAAACCAGCTCAAGGGCTGGTTTTTTTACGCGATTCTATACTTCCTTTTTTAAATCGAGTACAGCTGCCAGCATGGCCTCTGTCCCCTGAATGGTTTTCATCATCTGTGAAATGCTGACCTGCTCTTTAGGCTGGTGCGCCCATTTCTCTTCGGCATGGGAATAGCCAATGGTCGGGATGCCCCGGAGGCCTGCCGTATAGCCGCCGTCTGTGCCGAACTTCCAGTAAAAGCATTCCGGTTTCTGACCGGCGCTCTCCAGAGCGTCCAGGGCTTTTTTCACAATGGGTATCTGCTGATCTGTGGCCCAGGGCGGATGGTATTTATTTACCTCGCAGGTATAACCTGTGTAGGTCTTTTCGCAATACGCGCGCGGATAGACCTCTGCCTGAAACGCCGGGTCTTTTTCCGCAAAGCCGTCAAGCACGACCTTAAGCTGACGCACCACATCCTCCAGCGTCTCGTCCGGCGAGTAACGCCGGTCAATGGATATTTCACATTCGTCAGGGATAATGCTCTGGGCGCCCGGACGCACAATACAATCGGTTATGGTAACCGAATTATCGCCCAGAACGGGGTGACCCTTGAGCGTTTCGGGCATTTCCTCGAAAATGTAGCGCATCACCGGCAGCATTTTTTCAAGGGCGTTGATGCCCTGCTTTGGCTGGGAAGAATGGGCGGTTTTTCCCATTGTCTTAACCACAAGCTCCACCTTTCCCCGGTGTCCCAGCGCTATTTTTCCTGAGCTCGGCTCACATAAAATACAGAGGTCGATCTTTTCACCGGCTAAGGTGTGGTCGATGAGGTACTGCATTCCCAGCATCTCCGCTGCTTCTTCATGAACCACCGCTGAAAAAATGACCCTGCCCTTTAGAGACGCGCCTGCATCCAGGGCCTGCTTAATCCGCTTAAATGCAAAAAACTGGGCGGCCAGTCCTGCTTTCAGGTCGCTGGCTCCCCTTCCGATGAGCACATCCCCCTCCACAGCGGCTTTAAAAGGGCTGTAGGGCTTCCACGCCTCCAGATTCCCCCCGGGCACCACATCGAGATGTCCGTTCAGCAGCACTGACGGGCCCTCTCCGCAGGCGATTTCACCATAAACGTTGCCCGCCTCATCGACCTGCGGCGTAACCCCGATTTGCTCCAGGGCCTGCTGCACAAATCCGGCGATCCTGCCTTCTTCTCCGGAAAGCGACGGCATCTCGATTAATGCCTTTAAAAACTGAATGTACTCAGCCTGTATTTTACAATTATCTGACATTTGATTTCCTCCTGATATCTATGTTTACGCTTATCAGTCGGTGGTTCACAATATCCAAAATAAAAAGACCAGCGCTTCAAGCCTGAAAGCCCTGCTATTGCAGAATATTCAGGTTATGTAAGGCTTTTGAAGCTGCTGGTCTCACCTCGTTTATAAATTATGAAATTCATATTTTAGTTTGATTTTATCGCCGCGGAAGACCACCTTTGAATACTCGTAAGGCATATCGTCCTGTGCAAAAAGAATATCCTCAAGAATCAGCAGGGGATAGCTCTCCTCCACACGGAACAGCTGGGATTCTTTCTTGGACGCCTTGACAGATTCCAGGGTCTCCTGGATACGTGTTGGCAGAAGCTGGTATTCTTTCTCAAGAATAATACAGAGCTGCTCGTCCACAAGGTCGTGCTTTTCAATCCCCTCACACAGCTGCACCGGGATATAAGAGTAATGCAGGCTGATCGGCCGCCCCTTCAGATAACGCATGCGCTCAATCAGCATGACTGGCGCCGCCTCCGGGATCCGCAGCTTTCTCGACACACTGCCGGAGGCCTGGATAATCGCAGAGTCCAGCAGCTTTGTGGTGGTCTCATAGCCCATACGCTCGAGCTGCTCCCGAAAGCCCATGTACGCCAGGGATTCTGTCATAATCTTTGGCTCCGATACAAAGGTACCCTTACCCGGGACACGGTAGAGCACGCCCTCCTGAACCAGATTCTGGCAGGCTGTCCGAATGGTCATACGGCTCAAATCATACTCTTTGCTCAGCTCGCTTTCAGAGGGGATTGCGGTTTGTGGTTTCCAAATGCCAGTATCTATATTATTTCGGATCAGTTCTTCCAACTGAACATAAAGTGGCTTTGGATTATTTCTTTCAATACTATTCATCTTTAATCCTCCTGAAAGTGTGTGTCTATATCATACCATAATGTTCAACGCTTTTTCAATATCGTAAACCACTTTGTTATAACGTAAACCTTCCGATTTTTTCGTTTTAAACTGGAACGGCCTTAGAATTCCAGTTTTTCTATTATTTTACTCGAAACATCTTCCATAATGCCGAGGGCCTCAGCCATCCACAGCGCATTGTAACGCCCGCTGCGTGTCTCCTTTGCATAATAAAGGCTTTTTACCAGCTCATCCTTATCGATCTGCAGCTGTCTGGGATGCCAGGGGCCGCCCACTTTTTTTAATTTTTCTGCAAGGGCTTCGGAGGAGGGCATTGTCTCAAACCGTCTGGCCAATGCTTCCCGGTGCTCGATGATCTTTTCGATTTCGCTGCGCCGCACGCTTTTATCAAAGGAATGGTTTTCTGCCTGCAACGCCAGAATACTGTCTGCTCCATCACCGTATACTGCCCGTATTTCCTTTTCCCATTGGGCTTTGTCCCAGGTCTTTTCCACTGCCTGCTCAACATCGAAGCGCTCAAAATCAATGGCCATTATTTCTTCCCAGATCATGGTGTTGATCACAGCCCCGACGCCAACCTCCTGGCCGTGCATTGACTGCGGCATACCCTTTTCGTCCTGGCATTTGATCCAGAAATGGTTCAGCTGATGCTCTGCGCCGGAGCCGCAGGGTGATGAATCATACCACGCCATGGCCACAGCGCTCTTATACAGGGCGTCTGTCAGCTTTTCGATGGCTTTTCTGTCTCCGGGCACAATGCCCTCGATTGTCGCCTCTGCCGTGCCCTCGGCAATACACTCGCCCATCATGGCCTCTACCCGGTCGCAATAGTAGATATCCTTAATCAGTTTTCCCGCATACCAGTCCATGCCCGCGCTTATTTTAGAGATCACCTCACCCACACCGGCGGCATTCATGACGCTTGGGGCTTTGGCGATGATGTCGGAATCGGCCAGAATCAAGCTGGGGTAATTGAGGTAATAGGTCACCTGCAGCCCATTCACAATGATAATGGACATATTGGTAAAAAAGCCGTCCATTGTCATGGCCGATGGAATGGACACACACGCCAGTTTCAGGCGCGTTGCCGCATAACGGACCACATCGGTTACCGTTCCGCCTCCCAAGGATACGATATAATCGGCGTCAAAGGGCGTATTGCAGATCACATTTCCAACGGTGTGCTCATCCGGGCGTATCCGTCCCTCAAGCACATAGCATTCGATCTCAAGCCCCTGCTCCTGCCACTGCGCGTAGATTTCTCTGCCAATGGACTCAAATATGATCTCGTCGGTTATGAGGATTCCTTTTTTGCCAAGCTGAAGCGCCTTGACGTAGTGGGGCAGCTTTCTGGCCGCCCCCGAATCAATGACGACTTCTCCAATCGGCATCTTGTGGTGCCGCCCGCATTCACAGTCAAAATCATGCCTTTCATAAATATTAAAACCGAGGTTCTGCGTATCCATTTTTTCCTCCAAATAAAAGACTGGCCAGTATTAACCTGGCCAGTGCGTATATGTTTTTTATTAGAATATACGGTTGTCCAGGGCGTTATAAACATTGATAAAACGCTGATAAGCTTTATCATATGCCGCGAATTTTTCCGGATTCGGTTCGTAAACTTCTGTCAGCTTAACCGCCTTTTCGGCCGCGTCCCGGCAGTCTTTATAAGCGTCAACCCCAATGCCCGCATACAGGGCCGCACCCAGACAGCCTGTTTCGCTTGCGCTTAACAGCTGAATCGGCAGCTTGAAGATATCGGCCAGCATCTGGCACCACATCGGTGACTTGGCGGCCCCGCCAGTCAGGCGGATTGCGTTGATATTGATTCCGGCTTCCAGCTCGGCGTTGATAATATCATAAACTTCAAAGCTGATGCCTTCCATGACGGCTCTCGCCATGTCGGCTTTTTTCGTTCCAAGGGACATTCCGATGAAAACACCGCGCGCTTTATCATTGATCTTTGAGCCTGAAGCCCCCTGCAGGTAAGGCAGGAAGGTTATGCCGTTTGCTCCTGGCGGTACATCGGCGATCTGTGCGTTGATGAGCTCATAGGGGTCTGTTTTAACCAGGTCCGCCGAGAACTTTTCAATATCACAGAAGGTATCCCGGTACCAGCGGTAGCTTGAAGCGGATGTATTGGAAAAGGCCTCGATGGTATAATTGCCGACGCCGTGGTTTCCCTTAACGACCAGTCTGCCCTTGGGATCACGGATGGGTTCATCACTTACGATAAAGCATGAGCCAAAGGTTCCCATGACCACAACAGCGGTTCCGTCGTCAACGCCGCCTGAGCCAAAGGTGTTACAGTTCTGGTCATGCGCCCCGATACAAATCGGTGTGCCTTCGGCCAGACCGGTTAATTCAGCGACATCTTTTGGAATATGGCCGACAACTTTGCCCGGTTCATCTACCAGCTCCGCTCTTTTTTCCAATGGAATCCCCAGCATTTCATGCATGCGGGGCGACCAGCATTTGTTGTTGATGTCCATCATCCCTTCACGGCTTGCGGATGAAAAGTCTGTATAGTAGCCGTCTGCGCCAAGCTGTTTGAGGAAGTAATCCTGATGTGTGGAGAACATGGCTGTTTTGTTCCAGTTTTCCGGTTCATGGTGTTTAAGCCATACAAGCTTCGCGATACTGAAGCACATTCCCAGCGGGTCCCCTGTCAGCTGGTAGTATTCTTCTCTTGGAATCTGATTGGTAATCCATTTGATTTCTTCCTCGCTGCCCCGCAGATCCTGCCAGCCTACAAAGGGACGGATCAATTCGCCATTTTCATCTAAAAGGCCGATGACAGACCCCTGGGAAGAAAGGCCCACAGCCAGAATATCCTTTGGATCTACCTGAGCCTTGCGGATGGCTTCCTTGCAGGTTTTGAACAGCGCTGGTGTCATGTCCTCCGGAATCTGTTCTACCCAGCCTTCGTGCGGATAATAGCATGGGTATTCCCGGTAATCGCTCCCGATAAGGTTTCCTTCAAGGTCAAAAACGCATACTTTACAGCCGGTTGTTCCGGCGTCCATACCAACTAAATATTTTCCCATTTTGTTTCTCCTCTATAAATTAATTTTAATTTAAACCATTAAATTCCTCATCAAAGTCCCCCAACTCTGATTTCAGCCTTATGTTTTTGTTTTATCCCTGGTATGCGGGGATCATTCCAATTTTCCGTAAATCATCAACACCGTCTAAGATTTCCTTGCCGCCCTGTGTTCCGATCAGCTCTGCTCCGGCTAAAATAAAGGCAAAGGCATTCTGCGGGCGCGGCGCCTTGACCCCTGCGACCTTAACCTTCGTGTCAGAGCCTTCAAGGGCGTCTACCATTAAGATAACGTCCGAAACGCTTGGTCCGGCGTACTGTCCTGTCGAGGTCTTAACCCAGTCGATTCCGGCTTCGGCCACCAGCTTGGTAGCGGTTACAATTTCTTCCTTGGTCAGCATGCAGGTTTCAATGATCATTTTGGTCATCGCCGGGCCCGCAGCTTTTTTATAGTCCTTAAATTCCTGTAAAACCTTATCATATTTGCCTTCTTTAAAGTCGCCGACATTCATGCAGTTGTCTAAAACAGTGGCGCCTAAGCGAACGGCTTCTTCTGCTTCAAAGCATTTTACCGCGCTGCTCTGCTGTCCGAAAGGAAAACCGATTCCCGCACCGACCAGCAGGTCTGTTCCCTTCAGTTCTTCTGCAACCACCGGTGTCCAGTAGGACGAGGAAAAACAAAAGGCCTTACAATTGTACTCAATCGCTGTCCGGCAGCCTCTGCGGATATCCTCTTCTGTTGAGTCTTTTCCCAAAACAGAAAAATCAATCAGCTTCCCCATGTCACGTTTCGTCATTTTTGATAAATCAACCATCTCTTACTCCTTTGCTTTGTTATTATTTTTAAATTTAACCTTCGTATTTTGGAACAACGCCGATTTCGCGCATCATGTCTAAGGAATCAATGATCTGCGGCGCCTGGCGGGTACCGATCAATTCTGCACCGCCCATTAAGAAGCAGTAAGCGTTTTGTGCCCTCGGGAACTTAACACCGGATACCTTTACCTTTGTGTCGCTGCCTTCCAGGGTCTTTGCCATAAGACGTACCTGCTCCATCGTTGGGCCTTCCCACTGCCCTGTTGATGATTTGGCCCAGTCCAGTCCAGCTTCGGCGATGAGCTCGCAGCCGATTCGGATTTCTTCATCGGTCAGCATACATACTTCCAGGATCATTTTGGTGATGGCCGGACCTGCTGCCTTTTTATAGTCCTTGAATTCCTGAAGAATCTGGTCATATTTTTTATCCTTCATGAGGCCGACGTTCATGACATTGTCCAGAACGGTCGCGCCCATTCTTACGGCTTCTTCTGTTTCAAAGCATTTTACCGCGCTGGTCTGCTGCCCAAAGGGAAAGCCAATCCCTGCACCTACTAAAATATCGGTGCCCTTGAGCTCTTCCGCGACAACAGACGACCAAACAGAAGAGGAAAAACAAAAAGCCTTCACATTGTATTCAATGGCTGTTTTGCACTCTTTGCGGATAATGGCCTCTGTTGTGTCTTTTGGGCCAATGAAATAATCGAAACATTTACCAACATCCTTTTTTGTCATCTTTGAAAAATCAATCATTTTTTACTCCTTGTCCTGTAATCCCTTAATTTGTATAGCAGCTGCCTTATCCTTCATAAGGCGGCAGTAACCCAATCTCACGCATCTGATCCATGGCGTTAATGATCTCAGGTGCGGACCGTGTCCCGATGAGCTCGGCACCGGCCATGATAAATGCCCAGGCGTTCTGTGGTCTTGGGAACTTCACGCCCGAAACCTTCAGCTTAACGCTGGAGTCTGCGATCGTCTCCTTCATGATCAGAACCTGCTCCATGGTAGGCCCTTCAAACTGCCCGGTGGCCGATTTGGCGTAGTCAAGCCCGGCTTCCTTTATGAGCTCACACCCCGCCTTTATCTCATCGTCCGTCAGAAAGGCAACATCCAGAATCCCTTTTGTCATACGGCCCTGAGCGGCATTCTTAAAATCGACGAGCTCCTGTTTCACCACATCGTATTTTTTGTCCTTTAATGCGCCGATATTGATGACCATATCCAGGCACGTGCAGCCTGCTTTTACAGCCAGCTCTGTTTCCATCGCTTTTACGGCTGAGGGCTGCGACCCAAAGGGAAAGCTGATTCCGGTCGCAATATTGACGTCTGTATCGCCCAGCTCTTCCACCACCACCGGTGTCCAGTAGGGCGAGGAGGAATAGAAAGCCGCGCAGTTATAGGCTTTTGCTTCCCGGCATCCCTTTCGGATGGCTTCCTCATTCGTGTCCTTTGGCAGAATCGCGTAATCAAACAGTTTTCCGGCGTCCCATTTGGTCAATTTTTTTAAATCAATCATTTTTATCTCCTGGTATATTCTGTTGAATCCACTTGCTTTATTTTTGAAGCGGCGGCACAATGCCGATCTCACGCATCTGGTCCAGAGCCTCGATGATCGCCACAGCTGCCCGGGTTCCAATCAGATCTGCCCCTGCCAGTAAAAACGCGTAGGCATTCTGCGGTCTCGGAAATTTGACTCCGGCAACCTTCAGCTTAATATCCGCGTCCTTTAGTGTTCGCTTCATGAGTAAAAACTGGTCCATCGACGGCCCTTCAAACTGCCCGGTCGAGGTCTTCGCATAATCAATTCCCGCTTCGGCAATCAGGTTACACCCTGCGACAATTTCATCGTCTGTCAGGAAATTAACATCCATAATACATTTGGTCAGGTTTCCCTCAGCGGCTTTCACGAAAGCGTCCAGTCCAGCCTTTACCTCTTTGTAGTTCTTATCCTTAAGCGCGCCGATATTCATAACCATATCCAGCGCTGTACAACCGAGCCGGACTGCCTCCTCGGTCTCAAGCCCCTTCATCTTTACCGTTGACGCGCCAAAGGGAAAATCCAGGCCTGTCGCGATATGAATGTCTGTTCCCTCAAGCTCTTCCTTTACCACAGGCGTCCAATAGGGTGAGGCCGAATAAAACGCTGCGCAGTTATAGGCTTTTGCTTCCTGACAGCCCCTGCGAATATCCTCTTCAGTTGTATCCTTGGGCAGTACGGAATGGTCAAAGCACTTTCCCAGCGACCACTTATCCATTTTCGATAAATCAACCATCGTTTTCCTCCTGAATTTTTATTTTTAAAGGAGCAGTTCCTTTATTTCATCAATTCCATCCACCATATAAGCCGGCCCCAGGTCTCTCAGCACTTCACTGCTGCCATACCCGTAGGTCACTGCGCACACATCCACCTCTGCGTTATGTCCTGTCATAAAATCGGTCTTGGTGTCGCCCACCAGCACAGCCTGTTCGGGCCGCATCTGGTAATGCGCGAGTATTTTCTTTATACATTCCGGGTGAGGCTTTGGGTTTTCAACATCGTCCGCGGTCACCAGATAGTCAAAATACTCGTCAAAGGCCAGGGTTTTCATGATTTTTTCTGTGGCGCTTCTGATCTTATAGGTTGCCAGAGCCATGGGCCTGCCCATTTTCCGGTAATGCCCCAATACGTCCTTGACGCCGGGATACAAATCCGTATACACAGCGCAGTTTTCCTCATAATAAGCTTTAAACAAAGGAAGGATTTCACGGTCGATTAAAGCCTCCTTATCCTCTCCGAGGCTCTTCAGCAGAACATTGCGGGCTCCGCCGCCGATACAGCCCCGGATAAAGGTGTCGGACCTGGGTTCAAAGCCATACTTCTCGATGATGTACTGGACCGTGGCTACAATATCAGCCGCGGAGTCGACCAGTGTGCCATCCAGGTCAAAAATAATCAAATCATAATGTTTTCCCATTTGCTCACCTACAATCTGGACAACAGCGCGTTGCTGTGAAAATATTCTGGCGTAATGCCGCATTCACCGATGTTCCGGACTTTTTTGCTGGACTTCTTATAGTCCGCGTGATAGTCTGAGCCGCCAGAAATGATCGCTACTCTTCCGCTGTAGTCCCTGCGCACCTGCTCGATGATTTCTTCCTTTGTCAGCGGGCCATTGTAGGTTGTTTTATCATAGGTGTAAGAGGCCTCGATGCCGTCCAGCCCGCCCTTGATCAGGCGGTCGATGTATTCTGCTCTTGAGCATTCCAGGGATTTTGTCTTAACCCTTTCATCAATGAGGTAGGGGTGCGCCAGGATCACAATCCCTCCCGCGCGGTGTACGATATCAATGATGGCCAGGGGGTCTGGTTTTTCACGCTTCACACTGTATTCCGGCGTATTTCGGATCATCAGCTTGGCGTCGCTCCAGGTTTCGGTATAGCCCTTTTCGGCCATGAGGTTAAAGATGATTTTTTTCTGTACATCCTCGGGCTTTCTCGGAATATCGTTATAATTCAGCACTTCCTCCCAGCTGATGGGAAACCCTTTCTCGGTCAGCAGCTCGGTCAGTCTCCGGTAGGAGTCAATCTTACTCTGAACGATGATCCGGTTCATGGCCAGAATTTCAGGGCTCGAGTAATCACAGCCAAAGGCCACCAGGTGTACATCCTCCACTTCTGTTTCACAGGAGAACTCAATTCCCTTTAAAACCTTCATGCCCTTTTTCTCAGCGTAGCGCTCCACATCAACCATGAGTCCGCCTACCTCAATCTTTTCCGGCGGCAGCACGTCATGGTCTGTAATGGCAACCACCTTCATGCCCAGCGCCGCCGCGGTATCCAGAAATTCCTTCGGGGTATCGTTGCCGTCGGAGCGGGTAGTGTGGCTGTGCAGATCACAGAGATAATTTGGTTTGTAGTCCATATGCTCACTTCCTAATCTTCTAATAAGCTGAACAGCGTGATGTGGTTTCGCACGACCTCTTTGACTTTTTCTTTTACAAAAGCATCGAGCTTCAGCGGATCGTTTTCGTCAGGACGCAGTTTTGTGTAATCTCTCATAGCACCGCAGTAAGCGATCTTGATGGCTGTTGAAATATTGACCTTGGCCGCCCCCAGAGCGATCAGCCGCTTAAAGGTGCCGGTGCTCAGGCCAGTACCGCCGTGCAGCACCAGAGGGCAGGATGAAAAGCTGTTGATGTTCTCAAAAAGGTCGTAATCAATTTTTACCTCGCCCTTATAAACGCCGTGGGCGGTTCCGATGGCCGGGGCAAAGGCATCGATTTTTGTCTCGTCAAGATAAACCCTGCAGTCCTCCGGGTTGGCCAGAGCGCTCTGGTCTTCGTCCACGACAATATCGTCCTCCACGCCCACAATGGCGCCGAGCTCACCCTCGACAGTGACATCTTTGGCATGGGCTGTCTCTACGATTTTTCTGGTGTTGGCGATATTTTCCATCAAGGGCAGCTTTGAGCCGTCATACATAACAGAGCTCCACCCGCCGTCAATACAAGCGATGGTAAAGTCAACATCGGTCGAATGGTCCAGATGCACTGCCACGTCGACCTTGGCGTTTTCCACAATGGGTCTTAAGAACTGCATCATTTCTGCAATTCCAAACTGCTTGACGGTCTTAACCGAGGTCTGAAGAATGATCGGGCACTCGAGCTCTTCGGCGGCCTCTACGGCTGCCTTTGCCGTCATTTGATTGACAATGTTGAAGGCGCCCACGGCGTACCCGCCTTTCCGGGCATCCTTCAATATTTTTTCCATGTTTACATAACTCATTTCATGACCTCATTTCTTATTCTGATTTTTATTGTGCGCCGTTGGCCGCATTCATAAACCGGCGCTGATAGCTGATGACCTGATTGCAGGAGGTGAAGCGCGCCAGATAGGCTGGCTCTGCTGTGAT
>NZ_JADMVE010000011.1 GCF_015547515.1 Eubacterium sp. 1001713B170207_170306_E7 | reverse complement strand
GCTGATCGTCGGCCGGGGTGTAGGTAAAGGCGGCCTGACCATTTTTAAGGGCTTTGGTTTCGCCGTTCAATGACACGCTGCCGGTCACGGTTTCGCTGCGGATGCCTGCCACGGCCACGTCAAGGGTGACGGGCTGGCCGACGAGGATGTCCTGGCCCGGGGCCGGACTGATGCTGACCACTGGGGTGGCGGCCTCGATGGTGAGGGTGGCCTTTAGGGTTTTGGTGGTGTAGCCCGTGCCGCTGATGGTGGCGGTGACCAGATAGCTGCCAGCGTCGGTGGCGCTTTCGGGCGCGTAGGTCACGGTGGTGCCCTGGGGCAGGGTGCCGGCCACGGTCAGGCGCTGGGGCTGGCCGTCGTAGGTGACGGTTTTATTCTCAAAGGTAAGACCGGTGTAGCTGCCCTCGCGGATGGTGAAGTCGGCGGTGGCGGTGACGGTATTGTAATTGGTGGTTTCGCCAAAGGTGGCGCGCACGGTATAAGCACCGGGCAGGGTGGGCTTGTCACTGGTGTAGGTGGTGTCGGCCGCGTCCTTGTCTTTATATTCAAAAACGGGTGTCACGCCGCTATTGGTGGCGCTTTCTGCCACAGGGTCTGCTGGTGTCTGGCCATAGGTCCAGCCGTCCAGGGTGACGCTGGCTATGCCCTGGGCCTTGTTCACAGTGTAGTCAGCTTTGACAATCTGCTGGCCGTAGGTGCCTTCGGCATTGGTCTGTGCAATGACCCCGTAACTGGTGGCGGCGTCAATGTTGGTGTTGGTGTCGCTCCAGAGGCCGCTGGCATCTTTATAATAGACCACCCCTGGCGTAAGGGGAGAATTTCCTCTTTTCAGAATCGGAGCCTGGGGATTTTTATTGTAGGTCAGGGGGCTGGTGTCAAAGGCCAGCCCAGTGTCGTCATCGCCGATCTGCAGGGTATTGCCGTGGTCTGCCGCTACCCAGAGATCGCCGGTGGCTACACTGCCGTCCATGCTGTCTTTCTTCAGACTGACGGTGGTGTAGTCCTCAAAATTACTGGGATCGTTGACCGGCAGGTAGAAGTAGAGCTTGCCCTCGCTGTCGGTCTGGACGTCGTTCAGGCCGTAGCCCGCCGGGGCACCGGCCGGATAGACGGACGTGCTGTTCCAAGCGCCGGTGACGGTAACACGGTAAACATCCTGCCCGGCGCCATTTTTAAGTGTGCCGGATGTAAGAGGGTCTGTATCCGCAGAGGTCTCCTGCCCGTGGCCGATGGCTTCACCGCTTGTCGAAGCCGCGTTAACGCTGCCGCCGTCAATGATGACCACACCACCATTACCATGAATAACCTCTTTTTCCTCCCCAGTTGTCACATCCTTCTCAATTGTCACATCCTTTTTACCGCCGCCGATACCCGCGCCGTATTCGCTTTTTGCAACAACTGTACCGCCATTAATGGTGGTCGCACCATCGCTGCCATTGCCATCGCTTCCGTCACCGCCGCCGATGCCGGCGCCTGTTTTGCTTTCAGCCTTCACGGTACCGCCGTCAATGGTGATCTTGTCGCCGCTGCCATCGCCCCCTTTACCGTAACCGCCGCCGATACCGGCACCTTCTTCGCTTTTGGCATTCACGGTGCCGCCTTTTATGGTGATCTCACCGCTATGGCTGTACATGCCGTGACCGCCGCCACCGATGCCTGCGCCATTTTTACTTTCAGCGTCCACTTTGCCGCCGGTGATGGTGATCTTATCACCCATGGCCTTCACGCCGCCGCCGATACCGGCACCGCTTTCGCCTTTCGCCTTCACGGTGCCGCCGGTGATGGCGATCTCACCGCTGCTATTATATGCTCCGCCGCCGATGCCCGCGCCGCTCGAGCTGCCTTTAGATTCACTGGTAATACAACAGTCACCGCTGATTGTAATCCTGGCACCAGCGCCAGTGCCATTACTTCCACTGCCGATACCCGCGCCGCTTTGGGATTCGGCCTCTATGTGGCCGCCGCTGATATTGATGTCGCTAACTTCTTTATTTTTATAATAATGACCATTGCCGATGCCGGCGCCATCGCGGCTCTGAACCTTTACGGTCCCACCGGTAATGGTAATCTGACCACCGTTTCCTTCCCGGCCTCCGCCGATGGCAGCGCCTTCGGCACCATTCACCGTAGTGGCGTAAGCCTCCACAATGCCGCCGGCAATGGTGATTTTACCGGCATTTTGTTCATCATTACCACCAATCCCTGCCCCTCTGGAAATTTTTGATGAATAAGGCATTTTCGCTGCCAACTGGCCGCTGCCGCTGATCGTCAGCTCCGCGCCCTCGGGGACGTTGAGACCCGCGCAATACAACCCGCTTACAAGCGTATTCTGGCTCTCTTCCTTCAATATTAAATTGAGGGCAGCGCCCTGGGTGACAGCGAAGGCACAGTCACGGCCTTCGTTGTGCACGTCAATGTTGTGCACGTCAATGTTCAGCCCGTCCAGCGTGATGGTGGCATTGCCTGCCACCACGATCTTGTCGGTGGCCGCAACGCTTGGATTCGTGTTTGCGATCACAATATCCGCGCCGTTGTTGACGGTCAGGGTTTTGTTTTCATAGCTGTAGCTCCCTGTACCTGTCACCGTAAAAGCCCCGGTGTCCGCTGCCCGGGCGCCGCCGGGCAGCACAAAAAACGCCGCCAGGGCGAGGAAAACAAGAATCAGGGTTTTGGTCAGGGCAGCTTTCACGGTTGGGTTCATGGTAGACTCCTTTAAACGCATTTTTTATTTTTGATACCTGTCTCATTCAGGTTGTTGTTAAGTTAGGAACTTAACGCCAAAATATAAAAAATGCTTGTGTTTATTTCTGAAGTCTGTTATTAAGTTAACATGCTTTGCTTCTCTTTAATTTTTTTTCGTAACCCTTGCTAATTTCTCACTGTTATGATATTCTAATAATACATGTACTTATAACTTTGGCGTTAAGTTCCTAACTTAACGTTATTTTTTTATTTTTTAAAAGCACGCGGCTATTTTTTCCATCTGCTCCCGCTTCTGGGCTGTCACACAGTGGCCGTAACGGCTGAGGGTAAAGCTGACGCTGGCGTGGCCCAGAAAGGCGGACAGGGTGTTCATCTCTGCGCCGGCCTCCAGCGCCCGGGTGGCAAAGCTGTGGCGCAGGCTGTGGAAGGTAAGCTTTGGGCTGAGCCCCAGCTCTTTTTTAAGGCCTGCAAAGTGGTACTGGACAGAGCGGGTATCGCAGGGACGACCATTTTTTCCTGTGATCAGGAGCTTTTTGGGGGTATGGTCCCTGCTCTCTAAAAAGCGGCTTAGGACGGCCTTCACGCTGGCAGCAATGGGGATATCCCGGATACTGCTCCTGGTTTTGGGGCTCAGGCTGACAACAGGATAGCGGCCGGTTTGGGGATCGTACACACGCTGCCGGTTTTTGCGCACGCGCAGCACGCCGCCCTCCAGATCGACGTCCTTTATTCTCAGCCCCAGCACCTCGCCGATGCGCAGGCCCAGAGAGAGGCTGATATACACAGCCATATCCTGGGGATTCTGGCTCTGCCGGACTCTCTCACTCAAGGCCTGATGGTCGCGGCGGTCCAGGATCTCCTTTTCTCTTGCCTGCACCCGCACCTTTGGCATTTCTGGGCTTTTAAGATAGCCCTTCTTCTCGGCCGCCTTCAAAAGGGTCCTGAGATAGGACAAGATATCCTTCACGGTTTTGGGCGCCAGCTTTTTGCCCAGATGTTTTTTAAACTTTCGGATCTTTTTCCGGCGGATGTCCTTGAGGGGCGTATCGCCAAAAAAAGGCAGCAGATGGGCCTGCTCGTAGCTTTTATAGGTTTTAAGGCTGCTTCCCTTGACCTTGGCCTTGCGTTGGTTCAGCCATGCTTCCATGGTGATGCTTGATTGCATTTTTTTCGCTCCTTTACTTTGTATTGCTGTCGCTATACTTTGTACCCAGCACACGCAGGATTCTATTCTCCATTTTAACATCCAGGACAGGCTTAAGCGGCAAAAAAATAAAAAAGACCCGCCTGAGCATTTTTCGGCGGGTATGAATTAAGCTTTGATTTTTAAATTTTTTCTTTTTTTCGGATGATATCCATGGGCTCGACGGGCCTGTCCATCTTCATGGTATAGAGCATTTTGGGGTGCGGGGTCGATTCGATGGGGTTTCCCTTTTCGTCCAGCATTTCGCCCACCTGCTGGACGTAATAGCCCTCCTGTGATCCGGCGACCATGACCTCGACGGTTTCGCCCACACTGATCTTATTGCGCTGCTGGATCACCGCCACGCCGGTTTGGGCATCGTAGGACTGCACCACACCGGCGAAGTCGTACAGGCGGGTGTAGCTGCTGGTACCGTAGTTCTGGTCACTGGCTGTGGTTTTATGCTCAAAGAAGCCGGTGGTGTAATTGCGGTGGCTGACCTTGCGCAGCTCCTCGAAGTATTTGGGATCAACGGCCTCTTCCCTGGCATGATCGTAGTAGTAGTCGATGGCCTGGCGGTAGGCCTGAACCACGGTGGCCACATAATAAAGGCTCTTCATGCGGCCCTCGATTTTAAGGCTGTCGATGCCTGCGTTTATGAGCTCGGGGATATGGTTGATGAGGCAGAGGTCTTTGGAGTTAAAGATAAAGGAGCCGGTTTCGTCCTCCTCGATTTTAAAGTCCTCGTCGGGGCGGGTTTCCTCGATGAGGTGGTATTTCCAGCGGCAGGGATGGGCGCAGTCGCCCTGGTTGGAGTTACGGCCGGTCATGTAATGGCTCAGCAGGCATCTTCCCGAATAGGAGATGCACATGGCACCGTGCACAAAGGTCTCGATCTCCATATCTGCCGGGGACTTTTTTACAATGGTCTTCATTTCCTCGAGCCCCAGCTCCCGGGCCAGCACGATCCTCCGGGCGCCCTGGTGGTACCAGAACTCCACGGTTTTCCAGTTGGTGTTGTTGGCCTGGGTGCTGATGGAAACCTTGAGCTCTGGCTCGGTTTCCCGCACGATGGCAAAGACACCGGGGTCGGCCACCAGCACGGCGTCCACGCCCATGGCCTTTAAGGCGCGCACGTATTCGGGCAGTCCCTCCAGATCGTCGTTGTGGGGGATCATATTCAGGGTCACGTAGATGTGCCTGCCCCTTTCATGAACATAGCGGACCGCCTGCTCCAGCTCGTCCAGCTCAAAATTACCAGCCCCGGCCCGCAGGCCAAAGCGTTTGCCCGCACAGTAGACAGCGTCGGCGCCGTAGTGCAGGGCATATCGCAATTTTTCAAAATTCCCCGCCGGAGCGAGCAATTCAGGTTTTTTTCTCAATTTTGGGTTCTCCTTCGTCATTTTCATCTCTATAGTATATAGCAAATTTCCACGGAATGCAAAAACAAAAAAGCGGCCCGCAGGCCGCTTTGGTCAATTGATTTTTTTATAGCTGACTGCCAGCCCATCGCCCAGTGGCAGCACGGTGGTCATGAGTCTGGGGTCATGGCTGATGGCGTCCAGATATTTGCGCATCCGCTTGACAATGGTGATTTTTCTGCGGATCACCAGCTCGTTGGTGGCGATCATGCCCTTGTAGAGCACGTTGTCAGAAACGATGAGGCCACCGGGCTTTAAAAGCCGCAGGCAGTCCTCGAGCAGATGGATATAGTGCCCCTTGCCGCCGTCCAGAAAGATCATGTCAAAGGTTCCAGTGAGGCTGGCCGCTGTTTCCTGGGCGTCGCCCTGTATCAGGGTAATCCGCTTTTCATAGCCCATTTTGGCAATGTTTTCTCTGGCCTGGACGATCATGCGGTCGTCCCGCTCGACAGTGGTCACATGGCCCTTTTCGCCCATGGCGTTTGCAAAAACGCCGGCGGAGTAGCCGACCGCTGTCCCGATCTCCAGGATACGCCTGATCTGATGGGTTTCGATCAGGATTTCCAGATAGTTCCGAACCTCGGGAAAGATAATGGGCACGTGGTTGGTTTCTGCAATGAGCCGCAGCCGCGTTAAGAAAGGGGTCTCCTCCGGAAGCAGGCCGCGGATATAGTCTTCTATGTAGTCTGGTACAATGTCACTCACGGTTTGTTACGCTTTCTAGTCTCCCATATACTTCTGAACATCGGCGTCGTGGCCTTCCAGCGTCTCATTGAAATAGAGCTTGCCGGAATCCATATCTGCCACGAAGAACAGGTAATTGGTCTGGGCCGGGTTGATGGCTGCATCGATGGAGCTTTTCCCCGGTGAGCAGATCGGGCCGACGGGCAGTCCCAAATTCTGATAGGTATTGTATGGAGAGTCAATTTTGGTCTGTTCTTCGGTCAGCACCGCGTGTTTTTTGCCTAACGCGTAGTCCACAGTAATGTCGGACTGCAGCGGCATATTCTGGGCGATACGGTTGTAGAAAACACTGGCGGCATTGGCCTTGTCTTCCGGCAGCTTGGTTTCAAGCTCTATGATGGATGCCATAATGACAATTTCGTCCACGGTCTTGCCCTTTTCGGTGGTCTGCTGCATAAAGTTCTGGTTATAAACCTCGGTAAAGCGGTCAAGCATTTTTTTCACAACATCGGACGCGGTGCTGCCGGGTTCGATCTCGTAGGTATCTGGGAACAGATAGCCCTCAAGACTCCGGTTCTTATCATCCGGAATGCTGCTCAAAATTGGATACAGGGCTTTATATTCGCCCAGCTTCTTGGTTTCGCTGATAAAGGCCGCCGAGGTACAGATGTTATGTTTTTCCAGTATCTGAGCCATTTCATTGATATTCTTGCCCTCGGACAGGAGTACCGGGATCGCGCCGCTGTAAACATCGCCGTTCAGCATTTTTGTGACAATGTCCGCAACCGACATGGACTGGTTCATCTCATAGTTTCCGGCCTGCATACCGCTTGTGCCGCGGCTGTGACGCCCGGCATAGCTCTGAAAGATCATGGTGTTTTTAATCAGTCCCTGATCGTAAAGGATCTCGCCAACGTCTTTGATGGTCGAGCCGTCCGGGATTTCGACAATCATGGTCTCGGTGCTGGTCCCTGCCGGCTCCAGCATGGCGTTATAAAAGCTTCTGCCGGCAAAAACGGCGATAACGACGATCAAGACGACGGCCGCTATGACGATGGGCAGCTTGTATTTAAGCCCGCCCTTTTTTCTTCTCACGGGTGCTTCCATTTCCTCTGCTTCTCTTCTCCGGCGTGTTTCGGCTGGCGGCTGTGCTACCGGTCTCTTTTTCTTAGCCGCTGCGGGACTGGCTGCTCTCTGGGCAGACTGGCCTGCGGGGCGCTGCTTCTGTGTACTGCTGCCTGCCAGGCGGGCCGCCTTTCTGCGTTCCGGTGTTCCGGTGCCGGACGTCGGACGGTTTTTAGCGGTTCCTTCTGCCACACGCGGCTGTGTTTTTTTCTTTGCTGCTGTCTGGGAGCCTCCGTCTGTGGGGCGCTTGGCGTTTGCACGCTTTTTACGCATTTCCACCTCGGTGGACTGGGCCGTCCGCTTTTGTGCCTGACGGCTCTGCGTTTTTGGCTCCGAAGCTTCTTTCTTTGCTTCGCCCTGGGTTAATCTGATTTTCATTTACTCACCTCAATTGCGGGGATTTACTCAAAAAAAGGGTACCTTGTTTTTTTGGAAAGTACCCCTGGATTTATTTAGTTACTCTGCGTCTTCCGCACCGCCAAACATGCCGCTCATGTCCAAATCAACAGCCTTGCTGATGATGTCCATGATGTCCTGGAATACAATGCCAAAATACATCTGCGCCTGAAAGTATTCAGAAATAATCGGAATGCCCAGCACGGACGCTGTCAAAGAATTGTAGGCTTCTACCTCTTCTTCTGTCAGCTCCTGGCCCATCATTTGTTTTGTCTGAAGGCCCATTTGCTTTTTCGCGTAATCCTGAGCCATTGCGTAATGTTCTTCGTCAGCCTTCAGCTTCAGCTCTGCCGCTTTAAAGTTTTGGTACTCATTCGATTCTTTAAGAGCCTGGGCCAGATTATTGGCTTCATCATATACGTTCATTCCCTAAGTTCCTTTCTTTTCGTTTGTTCAACATTATAACACATCTTAGATCAAATTGTTACTAAATTTTTACAATTATGGTGATTATTTTAGAAAAAGCTCCAGATAATGGGAATTTTTCCCTATCTGGAGCTTAAGATTTCTAAATAATATTTATTTAAAAAACGGTGAAGTTATACTTCCATTAAAATCGGAAGGATCATGGGCTTCCGGTTTGTCTGGCTGTACAGATAGCGGAAGAGAGACTCACGGATCTCATTTTTAATTGAGCTCCAGTCCACCACGCCTTTTTCCTCACAGGCCAGAAGGGCTTTTTTAACCTCGTCGCGGGCTGTGTTGATCAGCTCCTCAGATTCACGTACATAGACAAAACCTCTGGAGATGATGTCCGGTCCTGAGATGGCCTTTCCCTTATGCATGGTGACCACCACGATGAACAGGCCGTCCTCTGACAGGCGTTTACGGTCGTTTAATACGATGTTTCCAATGTCGCCCACGCCCAGGCCGTCAACCAGCACCGGCTCTGCCTGAACCTTGCCGGTAATCTTACAGCTTCTGTGGTCAACCTCTACGATGGACCCGTTTTCCGCAATTAAGATATTGCGTTTGTCGGTTCCCACGCTTTCCGCCAGCGCTGCGTGGTGTACGAGCATCCGGGCTTCGCCGTGTACGGGTAAGAAGAATCTGGGCTTGACCAGTGTCTGGACCAGCTTCAGCTCTTCCTGGCGGGCATGGCCGGAAACGTGGATGTCCGCGAATTTTTTATAAACAACCTCTGAACCAAGATCCACCAGCTTATCGATGATTTCTGAAACCATCTTCTCATTCCCCGGTACCGGAGATGCGGAGATAATGACTGTATCTTCCTTTTTGATATTCAGGAAGCGGTGCTCGCCGTGAGCCATCCGTCCCAGGGCCGCCATGGGCTCGCCCTGGCTGCCGGTGGTGATGATGACCAGCTCGCTGTCTTTATAGCTCTTCATATCCTTGATATCGATGAGGATATTCTTGGGTATTTTCAGATAACCCAGATCAGAGGCGACCTCTACCATGTTTTCCATGCTCCGGCCATTGATAATGACCTTGCGCTTATAGCTGGCGGCCGCGTCAATGATCTGCTGGACACGGTGCACGTTGGAGGCAAAGGTGGTAATGATGATCCGGTTTTTACAGCCCCTGAACAGGTTGTAGAAGGTGGCGCCAACGGAGCTTTCCGAAGGGGTGAAGCCAGCTTCCTCAACATTGGTGCTGTCGGCCATCAAAAGGTCGATGCCCTGGCTTCCCAGCTTTGCAATACGCTGCAAGTCCATGATTTCGCCGTCAATGGGCTGGTAGTCAATCTTGAAATCGCCCGTATGCAGGACGGTGGCGGCCGGTGTTTTAATGTAAAGGGCCGCGGAATCGGCTACGCTGTGGTTAACGCGAATGAACTCAACCTCGAAATTACCAGTCTGCACACGGTCGCCTGCCTTCACAATCTGACGGTCCACTTTGGTCGTCAGGCGGTGCTCAACAAGCTTTTTGTCGATGAGACCCATGGTAAATTTGGTGGCATAGATGGGAACAGTGATGCCCAGCTTTTTAACCAGATAGACAATACCCCCGATGTGGTCCTCATGTCCGTGGGTGATAAAAAGCCCCTTCAGCTTATCGACGTTTTCGGCGATATAGCTGAAATCCGGCAGGACAATGTCAATGCCATACATTTCATCATCCGGGAATTTTAAGCCGCAGTCAACGATGATCATCTCGTCCTTGTATTCAAAAACCGTCATGTTTTTTCCGATTTCGCCAAGGCCTCCAATGGGAATTACCTTAAGCTTGTCTTTCTGCTTCGGTGGATGGTTCCTTCTCTTGGGCCGGTGGTTCTGACGGTTCTGGTTTCTGTTCTCGTTTTTGTTTTCGTTTTTATTCTGTTGTGTTTCGATCAAAATAATCTCCTTTCATTATTTTATATCCGTCCGGCTGTCTCAAAACAGACCGGTATTTCTGAATCAATTGTTATTGTGTTTCCTCGAATGACACACCTTAAGGCGCGAACGACCAAGCCCTCTTCATAACCCTTTTTAAGCAGTCCTGAAAACAGCGGATCGGTGGCAATATTGGGCGTAAAAAAACGGACGTCCTCTCTTTGTACAACGAAGAGCACACCGGCCTCATAACCTTCTTTATGCGCCTGCATCAGTTCTTCCAGGTGTTTACAGCCCCTTTCGGTGGGGGCGTCTGGAAACATCGCCGCAGCACCAACCACCAGGTTAGCGCTTTTCACTTCGTACAAACAGGGGTGCCCCTCCCGTTCAAAAGCCAGGTCAAACCGGCTTTTGCCGTAGGTCACTTCCCTTTTAAGCTGACAGATGTCCGGGGCTTTTTCCATAAACTCAAAGGCAAGGGCGTTGGCCATGGTTGAATGTATGCAAACCCAGGTACCTTTGTACCAGACTGTCAGTAATGTAAAATCCGTCTTTCGCTTTGGCGACGGATTAAAGGCCATTTGAACCCGGGCGCCGGGCACGAGAAGCTCCCGCATCCGGCCGGTATTTGCTACATGCGCCATAATTTCACGTGGGGCGCTGTCTGTATCAATCATAACCCGGGCAATAAACCGGTTGGGTCTGGCGATAAATTCCCCCTCAACGATGGGGAAGCTGCTCAGCTCCATTATTATTCCTGATGGTCTCCACCGCAGCCGCAGCCACAGCCGCATTCTTCATCGTCATCATCTTCTTCCATCAGCTGTTCATAGGTCTGTTCGATCAGGGCGAATTCTTCTTCGCTTTCGACCGGGTACAGGGTTTCTTCGCCGTTTTCATCCTCGCGGATAACGAATGGGAATACATCTTCGCTTTCTTCGTCTTCTGCTAAGAGGACATAGGTTTTATCTTCAATGTCAAAGCTGACCACCAGCTCAAATACGCGTTCTACGCCGTCTTCATCCAATAATGTAACTTTGTTGTCTTCCATGTTTAAATACCTCGTTTTCTTTAAATTTAGTTTATATTATTATGCTTAATTCAGCTTTAATATCCTTCTTTTGTGTTCATGCTGCTGTCCAGATAGACCTGGAGGATCATCTGGGCCGCCAGAGTGTCAATGTAATCCTTGCGTTTCTCCCGGCGCACTCCGCCTTCAATCAAAATCCGCTCCGATGCCTTTGAGGTTAGCCGTTCATCAATATAGACGACCTCCAGGTTCAGCCGTTTTTTCAGGAACTGGCAAAAATTGCGGGTCTTGCGGGCCTGGGCGGTCTCGTTCCCTTCCATATCCTTAGGAAGGCCAGATACCAGGGTGGTCACATTAAACTGTTCCACCACGTCTTTAAAAAAAGCCAGATCGTCGTCACGTGTCCCGCGTTTCCAGGTTCTGTAGCCCTGGGCGGTTATGCCCAGCGGGTCACTGACTGCGATGCCAATATATTTATCCCCGACGTCAAGGCCGAGTATACGTTTTGTTGCCATAAATTTTTTCTCTTTCCAGTTTTATACCCAAAGTCAGCCGGTTCAATACTAGATGACCTTTATACAAAAAAGCGGACAATAGGCCGCACAATAACAGCAGGTCAGACACTTTGAGTGGTCCACCTGTGCTTTTCCATCAATAATTGTGAGTGCTTTCTGGCTGCAATGGGCAGCGCACTCGCCGCAGCCCTCGCACCAGTCACTGATATGAAGGCTTTTTTCTGCGCCTGCCACACGTTTCTCAAGCGCTGCTCCAATGGGCTCTCCGTTTACTTTGGCCACATTGTAGCGCACCTCGTCTACAGACTGCATGCCAAAGGCGATGGCGTCCAGGGTTTCCAGACCCAGGATATAGTCGAAGCAGGCTTCCTTGCTGGCCAGCAGGTTACCGCCGCCCAGGGGCTTCATGCCAAAAACGCCCTTCCCGGCCTGCTTGGCCTTAAGAATTGCGGCTTCCATATCCTCGCGGCTTCCATCCTCAATGCCAATACCTGTCAGGTTAATGAGGGGAAAAACAACCTCGATCTCGTCAAAGTCCGCCGCATCACGCACCCCCTCAACCCGGTGGGTGGATATGCCAAAAGCGCGGATAACGCCCTTCTCCTTCATTTTCAGAAGATACTCAATGGCTTCCCAGTGGCCTTCAAAGGTCAGGCGGCTTTCCTGCTCATGCAGCATATAGAGATCGACGTAATCCCGTCCAAGCTCACGCAGGGCCCTGTCCAGGCTTTTGGCTGCTCCCTCGGCCGAATAATCATAGGACTTGGTACAGATGACCAGATCCTTCTTGATTTCCAGGGCCTGCTTCAGGTAAGGGTAGCAATTATATAGATCGGCCGTATCAAAAAAATTGATCCCGGCCTCCAGAGCCGCTTCAATGATCGGGCGGCTTTCTTCCAATGTTTTGTTTTTCTGCAGCGGACCGATGGTCAGGCTTCCAAAGCAGAGCCTTGAAACCTCAATACCCGTCTGTCCCAGTTTACGATATTCCATAATCCGTCATTTCCTGTTTATTTCTATTGGAAAAAAGATCCTCGGCTCTCCTTTACAATAGAAATAAAAAGTCTTAGGCAAATGTTAAAATTCGCCTAAGACCTGTGTTCATCTATAAGCTCGTTATTCTTGAATACTGCTCAAATAGCGTTTCACCAGCTCTTCAAGAAGTTCATCGCGTTCGATTTTCTGGATTAAGTTACGGGCATCATTATGGCTTGTAATATAAGTCGGATCGCCTGACATAACATAACCAACGATTTGATTAACGGGATTATATCCTTTTTCGATCAATGCCTTGTTGACTTCCTGCATGACTTCATCAATTGTTTTAGCTTTATCGTTGTTCACGTCAAACAAGATGGTCCCTCGATCAAATACTGTATTGCTATCCATTTTGCCATTCCTCCTCTTTACTGGTCTACGCCTATTTTAACGCAATAACCTTCAAAAGACAAGCTTTTTTTCTTGAAAAGGCTTAGTCCAGCTGATTCTTGATGATTTCTTTAGCTTTTTCTAAGGCTTCTCCCAGTTTTTCGGGCTTTTTGCCGCCAGCCTGGGCCATATCCGGACGTCCGCCGCCGCCGCCGCCTGCAATCTGCGCTACTTCCTTAATAAGCTTGCCGGCATGGAAACCCTTGCCGAGAATATCCTTGGTGGCTGTGGCGATAAAGTTGACCTTTTCCTTGCCCTTGGTGCCCAGCAGCACAATGCCGGAGCCCATGCGGTCCTTAAGCATATCGCTGATGTTGCGGAGCTCTTCCATGTCCACGCCCTCAACCTCTGCGATGGTGGTCTGAACGCCGTCGATGACGGTCACCTTCTGGTGAATATCCATGACCATGTTGCCAGCAAACTTATGCTTGAGCTCGTTGATGACTTTTTCTTTATGCTTGCTCTGTTCTGCCAGCTCGGTGACCTTTTCCAGAAGGTGGTCCGGATTGGTCTTCAGAGCTTCGGAGGTTTCGAGCAAAGTGTCGTCCATCTGTTCCACATGATAAACTGCGTTCATGCCTGTGGCCGCCTCAATACGCCGGATACCGGCGGCAACGCCCGTTTCACTCAGAATTTTAAACATCCCGACCTGGGCGGAGTTGGTGATATGGCAGCCGCCGCAAAGCTCAATGCTGAAATCCCCAACCTTGACAACGCGGACCACCTCGCCGTATTTTTCGCCGAAAAGTGCCATCGCTCCCATGGAGCGGGCCTCGTCGATGCTGGTTTCAAAAATGGAGACGTCCATGGATTCCAGAATCGCCTTATTGACAATTTCCTCTACCTGGCGTTTTTCCTCATGGGTCATTGACTGGAAGTGGTTAAAGTCAAAGCGGAGACGGTCTGGCGATACAAAGGAGCCTGCCTGCTCAACATGATCGCCCAGCACTTGTTTTAATGCTTTCTGAAGCAGATGGGTTGAGGTATGGTTTCTCTGGGTTGCGGCGCGCAGCTCACGGTTAACCTTTGTGGTTACCTCCTCGCCCATTTTAAAGGTTCCGGAGACTACCTTGCCGTAGTGGAGATGGCGGCTCAGGCTGCCTTTTTTACAGTCTGTCACTTCAATCACCTTGTCGCCTGCCACGATCTGGCCCTTATCGCCGACCTGGCCGCCGCTTTCAGCGTAAAAGGAGGTCTTGTCCAACAGCACCAGTACATCCTCACCGGCATGCACTTCGCTCACCAGCTCTCCTCCGGAGATCAGGCCGATGATTTTTCCGGTTGATTCCAGATTATTATAGCCGACAAATTCCACCAGAGCGTCTGGTCCCAGCGGATTGAAGGGATCGTCCGCCCAAACGGCCAGATCGCTTTCCGCACGGGCTTTACGGGCACGTTCCCGCTGCTCCTGCATGGCTTCTTCAAACTCGCTGGCGATCAGTGTCAGGCCGCGCTCCTCAACGATTTCCTTGGTCAGGTCATATGGGAAACCGTAGGTATCGTACAGCTTAAAGGCACCCTGACCCGGGAATACTTTTTCTTCCTGGGCAATCAGGCTGTCCAGCTCCTTTTCGAGCAGGCTTAAGCCCTGGTCGATGGTTTCCTTAAAGCGTTCCTCTTCTATTCTGATGAGCTTCTGGATATAGTCCTGCTTTTCAGCCAGCTCCGGATAAGCGCCGGAGGAGACACGGACCACTTCCTTTGCCACATCGTAAAGGAAAAGCTCCTGCATGCCAAGCAGCTTGCCGTGGCGGGCCGCACGTCTTAAGAGACGTCTTAAGACATAGCCGCGTCCTTCGTTTCCCGGCATTACGCCGTCAGCGATCATAAAGGTCACGCTGCGCACATGATCGGTAATCACGCGGATTGAAACGTCGTCCTGCTGGTTTTCGCCGTATTTAACGCCGGCTTTTTTACAGATATAGTTCAAAATATGGCCGATGGTATCAACCTCGAAGATATTGTCAACGCCCTGCATAATGGTTGCCAGACGTTCCAGGCCCATGCCGGTATCAATGTTCGGATTTGCCAGAGGATTGTAGTTGCCCTCCTCGTCCTTGTCAAACTGGGTGAATACCAGGTTCCAGAACTCAACATAGCGGTCGCATTCACAGCCTGGCGCGCAGTCTGGACTTCCACAGCCGTATTCTTCGCCGCGGTCATAGTAGAGCTCTGAGCAGGGGCCGCATGGTCCCAGTCCGTGTTCCCAGAAGTTATCTTCTTTTCCCAGACGCACAATCCGTTCCTCAGGCACGCCGATTTTGTCGTGCCAGATGTCGTGGGCCTCATCGTCGTCTAAATAGATGGAGACATAGATTTTTTCCGGGTCCATCTCCATGACCTCGGTACAGAATTCCCACGCCCATGGAATCGCTTCATTTTTGAAGTAATCCCCAAAGGAAAAATTCCCGAGCATTTCAAAGAAGGTTCCATGACGGGCTGTCTTGCCGACATTTTCAATGTCTGGGGTACGGATACATTTCTGGCAGGTGGTGACCCGTTTTCTCGGCGGAATCTCGTCACCGGTAAAGTAAGGCTTCATGGGCGCCATCCCGGAGTTGATCAGGAGCAGGCTCTTGTCGTTGATCGGCACCAGCGGGAAGCTCTTTAATCTTAAATGCCCTTTGCTCTCAAAGAACGCTAGAAACTTTTCACGAATTTCGTTTAAACCTAAAGGTTGCATGTTTTCATTCTCCCTTTTTTAATTTGTTTTGGATTATAATTGATGCTTTGAGTAAAAAAATAAAACTCCGCCCCTGTAAACAGGGACGAAGTCGATTTCCGCGGTACCACCCAAATTAGCAAAGCGGCGCTTTGCTCACTCAAACAGATAACGGTCTGTCTGCCGTCGGTTCTTACACTCTCCTGATTTCAGAACCGCTGCTCAAATGGGGCGGCCTTATCACTTCCATGGAAACTCGCACCAGCCGTTTCCTCTCTGAATGGTCTGTCATAAGGTTGTCATTCTCATTGCATTCATATTTACTTAACATTCAAATTATATGTAATGTTCCCGCTTTTGTCAAGTCTTATTCTGAATTGTTCCTTAACGCCTGCTTACCGGAACATTTCTTCCTTGGAGGACGCAAAACCGGCGATCAGATACTTCAGCACTACCTTGACCGTTCCCATGATCGGCACTGCCAGAATCATCCCAAGGCCACCGAACATGGCGCCGAAGAAGAAGATTGAGAAGATGATGATGACCGGGTGCAGCCCCACGTTGCCGGACATCAGCGCCGGCGCCAGCAGATTGCCGCACACCACCTGGACAATGGCCATCCAGATCAGGATATAAACCATCTGTATCGGGCTCGAAAGCAGGGCCATAATACAGATAACCACCATGCCCACTGCCGGTCCAAAATAGGGAATCATGGTCGTTACACCCGCGATCACGCCGATGACGGGCGCGTAGGGAAGCCCCATAAAGTAAGCGCCCACTCCGGTCAAAATCCCGGCGATGATGGACATAAGGCCCTGGCCGCGGATAAAGCCGCCGATCACCATATCAATGTCGTAAAACATCTTCTTGACTGGATTTCTGGCGTCAATGGGCACCAGGTACATGAGCGACTGGGTAAAAAGCTCCTTGTCCAGCAAAAGAAAAATCGTAACCAGTGGAACGATGATAATGTTCATGAGCTGGCCGCTGTTGGCGATAAGAGCGTTTGACAGCCCCTGCAGCATACTGCCGAACATTCCGGCTACCTGGGAAAGGCTCTGCTCAAGGTTAAAGTACTTGGACATGTCCGAAGCATTGTATTTTTGAATAAGTTCAGAAATCTGTCCGCTGTAATTCTGCAAATTCCGCAGCATTGACGGAATGTTGGTCACCATCTGGGCAATGTTGCTGATCAGGCTGGGCACAAAGCTCATAAAAACGCCAAATAAAATCAAAAGGACAATGATACAGACAAAGAGAACGGACAACCCCCGCCCAGAGCCCCGTCGTTCAAATATCCTGACCAGTGGATTCAGGAGATACGCCAAAATAATGGCCATAAAAAACGGCATGAACATCCCGGAGAAGGTGGGCCATAAAAATACCGCAAATGCGATACAAATCAGGACGACAATGGTATTGACAATCAAAATTCGTTTTTTATCGGGTGATATTTTCATGCGCTTCCTCCCCCAGAACCTTTTCCAGAATGCCGCCTTCCCGGTGGGTCCGGTCCATTTCCAGCATATCCCGGTCGTAATTCAGGCTTTCGTCACGGTACTCCATATGCTCGGCCGCCACAAGGCTGTAGCCGTAATCCAGATCGTCAAAGAAGCTGCGGGACAAATCGTACTCCTGAACCTTAAAATCCTTTGAAACCGTAGCGTCCGCAACCCTGGCAAAGCGTTTGCCGTCCACATCCTTAACCGGAATGTTCACAAGAGAGTAGCTCTGCTTCAGCCGCTCCTTCATTTCCTTTGCGGACAGCTTGGTTATGGCCTTGTCCCCACCGAGCGTTACATGGTCATAATCGACCTCAATGATGTCCGCAGGGAAAATAATCTGAGCTTTACTGAACAGGCCGCCCTCTGAAAGAACCAGGCAGTCAATTTCGTGATCGCGGACTCTTATGTCGCGCACAAGGCCCCGAAGCCGCGTATCATTTTCAAAAAACACCTGCGTGTTTATTAAATTACTGGCTTTCATCTTTTCACCTTTCTGTCTTCACTTTATTATTTCTGTTTATGGCTTTATTATAGCATATTTGCTCCCGCGGTGTCTTGAAAGAAAGATCAAGAATTCTTCAAATCGCAGGATCACTCCTATCTTTTTAAAAGCTTTTTCTGGTCGATATGCCTTTGGCTAAGACGGTGGTTTACGGCCTCACCGGTCAGCGTATAGAGCACTGAGAACAGCGGGATCATCACAATGATGCCCAGAATACCGAAAGCACCCCCTCCAATGGTGACCGCGGCCAGAATCCAAAGCGGTGACAGGCCGATGGAGCTGCCCACAACGTGCGGATAAATCAAATTTCCTTCGATATGCTGCACGATAAAACAGCTGATCACAAAAATCAGCGCCTTGACCGGGCTGGCTGTTAAAATGAGAAAAGCGCCCAGGCAGCAGGCCACAATGGCGCCAAAGACAGGGATCAGTGAAAAGAGGCCGATCAGCACCGCGATGGTCATGGCATAGGGCATCTGCAAAATTGACAGCACAACAGCATAAATGGCCGTCAGAATCAAAGCCTCAATACACTGCCCGGAGACAAAGTGGCTGAAGGTTTCCTGGGTGAGTCTGGCAATGTCAAGAATCCGGTCAACACGTTTTTCAGGCAGACAGGCGTACAGAAGCTTTCTGGTCTGAAGCCCCAGCCTCTCCTTTTGAAAAAGAAGGTAAACCGCCACCACAACACCGATCACTGTATGGAGCACACCGCCCGCGACCGATGCCGCCACGTTCAGGGTTGTGTTTAAAAATCCCGCGGCGCCGCCTCTGAAAAAGGAGAACAGATTTTTGCTGATCATATCCCAGTTCAGGCTTTCAAGCCCCCCGGTATCCAGCTTCTGTATAATGGCTGAAACCTCGGAGTGCTGACCGAGAATGCGGATGGCCCAGCCCTGGAAGTTCTCAAGAACAGTGGGAAAGCTTCTGGCGAAAAGCAGAACGGCGTTCACCAGCTCAGGCAGCACCAGAAAAACAACCAGCGCCAAAATACCGAGAAGAATTAAAAAAGCCATCAGAATGCTCAGGGGCCTCCGAAGCTTCTGAACCCGCTTTCCCTTTAAACGCTCCCTGGTAAACAGGCGCCTTTCCATCAGGCTCATGGGAATATTTAAAACAAAGGCAATGCCCGCGCCAATGATAAAGGGTGAAATCAGTCCCATCAGGCTCAGAAAAGCACCCCACACAGCGTCAATATTTTTAAGGCCTGCCCACAAAAGCAGCGCCAGGACAATGATTCCGATCAGCGACCGTTTTGTTTTCTGGTTCATCTCCATTGCTTCGCCCCCTTTCTTTTATCGAATCCTGCGGCATCATGAGTTGCTTATTTTTTAATACCCTTTTTTACAGCTCTGCCAACAAAAGGATTTTGCATAAATAAAAAAACGCCTTTCATGATTGAAAAGCGTTTTGATCTTCGGATTATGCGTTGTGTTTTGATTTGTAGTCTTCAATGGCTGCCTGAATGGCTTCAGCCGCCAGGACAGAACAGTGGATTTTTTCAGTCGGAAGTCCGCCGAGGGCTTCAACCACTTCGGAGTTTTTCAGGGCAGCGGCTTCCTCAAGGGTCTTACCCTTGATCATTTCTGTCGCCATGCTGCTGGTCGCAATGGCGGCTCCGCAGCCAAAGGTTTTGAAGCTGGCATCCTCAACGATGCCGTCATCGTTGATCTTTAAGTACATTTTCATAATATCGCCGCAGGCGGGGCTGCCTACCTGGCCGATTCCGTTAGCATCTTCCATTTCGCCCACATTTTTAGGGTTTTGGAAGTTTTCCATTACTTTATCTGTATATTCCATCATGATTTTTTTCTCCTTTATTTTATCAATTATCTTTCATCATTCTCAGTGATGATGGTGCTGATCGTGGTCATAAACGGCATCGTCAATGGGGCTGTTGGCGTCAATGGGTGACATTTTCCTCAGCCGCTCAATGATGCCGACAAGATTGTCGACGACGTATTCGATGTCCTCCATGGTGGTGTGCTTGCCGATGGTCAGACGCAGGGAGCCGTGGGCAATCCCGGCCGGCAGGCCGATGGCCAGCAGTACATGGGATGGGTCGAGAGAGCCCGAGGTGCAGGCCGATCCGCTGGAGCCCGCAACCCCAATGAGGTCAAGGCTCAGGAGAATGGATTCCCCCTCGATATAGTCAAAGCAGAAATTCGCATTGCCCGGTAAGCGTTTGGTTGGATGTCCGTTTAAACGCACCTGGGGGATTCTTTCCATAACGCCCTTGATCAAAGCGTCTCTGAGCTCCTGTAAATGCGCTGTATTGGCCTCCAGATCATTGGCAGCCATCTCCGCTGCTTTACCGAACCCGACAATGGAGGCAGTGTTCTCTGTACCGGCGCGGCGTCTTCTTTCCTGCGCGCCGCCGTGGATCAGGTTATCAATCGGAACGCCCTTGCGGATATACAGAGCGCCGATGCCCTTCGGTCCATAAATTTTATGGCTGGAAAGGGACAGCAGGTCCACATTCAGGTCTTTTACGTCAATGGGAACATTGCCAAAGGCCTGTACCGCATCAGTATGGAAAATGATGCCCTTGGCCTTAACGATTTCACCGATTTCTTTAATGGGTTCAATGGTGCCGATCTCGTTGTTTGCAAACATGATTGAAACCAGAATGGTCTCATCCTTGATGGCGTTTTTAAGCTCTTCCAGCGAAATGAGCCCATCCTTGTCAACCGGAAGGTAGGTGACCTCAAAGCCTTCCTTTTCAAGGTATTCACAGGTGTGCAGCACTGCGTGGTGCTCGATTTCTGTGGTGATAATATGGTTTCCCTTTTTTCTGTTTTTCAAAGCCACGCCCTTGATGGCCCAGTTATCCGATTCAGAGCCGCCTGCTGTGAAATAAATTTCCTTAGGGTCTGCGTTGATGGCCTGGGCGAGCTGCAGTCTGGCAGTCTCCACACCACGCTTGGCTTCCCTGCCCTCCTCATAAATGGAGGACGGATTTCCGTATTTTTCTGTAAAATATGGCAGCATTTCTGCCAGAACCGCTTCGTCAACAGCTGTTGTTGCCGCGTTATCTAAATAGATTCTTTTCATAAAAAGCCTCTCTTTCAATTATCCATTAAGTCTTGTAAAGACCGGTTATCAATGATGTTATTAATACTGTCTCTGATTTCCATCCAGAGTCCTCTGGTGACACATTCGCCCGATTTCCTGCAAACATAGCCCTCTGGGCCGCCAACACAGTCGGCCAGCTCAATGGGTCCTTCCAGCGCACGGATAATCTCACCAATGCTGATGTCCTTAGGCTCTCTTGAAAGAATGTACCCACCCTTTGCGCCCCTTAAACTGACGATTAACCCCGCCTTTTTAAGAGTCGAAAAAAGCTGTTCCATATAGGAGTCTGAAAAATTTTGTTTTTCTGCTATCTCTTTGATTGACACTGGCCCGCTGCCGTAACGGCACGCCAGCTCATACATTGCCAGTACACCGTACCGGCCCTTTGTGGAGAGTCTCACTGTAGCACCTCCTTTTTAATTCCCAGTATTCCACCTGGAATTTAATAGTATTATAGCACAGTTCCGTATGAATGCAAGATAAAATTTTGCTTTTTGGCTTTTTTTCAGGAAAATTTATTATTTTTCGTCAAAATAAAAACATCTGGATATAAAACGGCTGTCCAGATGTTTAAATTATTTATTCTGCTTCTCTCAGCCGCTCGACCAGCGTTTCCTTTTCAAAGCTGCGCAGCGCAATTTTAGAGATAAGGTATGGTACCAGAAGCAATACCACCGCATAGGCCAGCACATAGAAAACCGGGAACTGGTAAATCATATAGTGAACGCCGAGTTTTCCAAAGGCCCAGCAGATCAAATAGCCTGCCGCTGTGCCGAGGGTCAGGGTGATGAGCAGGTTTCCGGCTGCCAGAAGCATTCCCTCGCCGAGCACCATCTGGCGGATCTGCCTGCGGCTCATTCCAATGGATTCCAGCATGGCCAGCTCCTGCTTTTTAGACAAAATGTTGGTAATAAGCGTGTTGACAAGATTGATCATACTGAAGGCAATGATAAACAGCGCAAGCCCCATGGCCGTGGCTGAAAGGGTCGCGATGCTGCCCGCGTCCTGCTCCCGCTGCTCCTGAAGCGTTGACAGCGTAAGGTTCGGGTTGCTCTCAACCAGGCCCCTCAATGGCTGTTCAACCGCGGATTCCATGGATGGCTCAGTGGACACGACAAAGTCTTTATCCAGATTAAAGGGCACAATGGCCTGCAGCACCTTCTGGGGCATCATAAACCAGCCGCTGATCGGTTTAGGATAATCTGTGCTGACCATCCCCGCTATTTTCACCTCTCTGGGTACTACGGTGTCCCCATTGTAGAAATAAAGGGTTAAAGTGTCGCCCACCTCAAAGCGCCAGCCGTAAATTTCCTGAACCACAGAGTTGGCCTGCAGCAGAATCGTGTCACCTTTCAGCATCGCGTCGTAATCCAGAGTGCCTTCCTCAAGATATTTTGAGAGCTCCTGGGCCTGCTCTCTGGTAAAGGGCGAAATGTTATCCTCTACGTGAACGAGGTCCTTTTTGGCATAGTCAAATTCGACGGAGGTCGCCTGGTTGCTGCGGATGCCGTCCACTCCGGGAATGGACAGAATCTCGCTCTCAAGAGCGTCGGTAAAGGGGGAGTTCTTTTGAAGGCCCGCCATACCATATTCTGAAAGCTTCATTGCGTTTCCCGAGAAGGAAACAATGTATTCCGAATCCGCAAAATCACCCTGACGCGAATACATTTCTTTGTCAAAGGAATTGACAAAGGTGGCTGCGGCCATGAACAGTACGCCGCCGATCCCCAGCGATAATACGGTCATCAGAACCTTTTTCCGGTTTCTGGCTGAATTCATGGCCGCGAGGTGCAAAGGGCTGATTCTTCTGTGGATCTTTTTAGTATTCTTTTTCTTTCCGCCGGAATATGCCGAGTACCGCGACGCTTCGATGGGTGAAATCGCCGCCGCGATGGCGGCCGGCTTCCGAACAGAGAGCAATACCGTAATCAGATTAATCAGCAGTACCAGCAGTGCCACCAGAAGCGTGTTTAAAAAGCTCCAGCCGTCAGGCTTCAGAAAATAAGCGATAACGCTGCCGATGACGATTCCGATGGGCGCCGCCCCGGCAAAAAGATAGATGCCCTCACGGGTGACCATCCGCCGCACCTGTTTCTTGGTCATACCGATGGTCCGGAGCTGTCCGTACTGGCGAATCCGCCCAACCACCGATATATAGAAAACGCCATAGATAACCAGGACACTGGCCAGTAATACCACAACGCCCACACCGGCCGCCAGGGCGATTTCCTGGGTGTCTGCTGTCAGGGTATCCAGGAAATGATCGTTGGGATTCATGTCCTCTCTCAGGATTCCCGCGTCGCCGCCGACCGAATAAATCTCTGCCTTGCACACTTCCTTGCCCATCTGCTCTGCCCCTTTAAGCCGGACATAAGCCTCATATGGGATAGCTTTCATCTGTGATCCATTTTCGGCATAGGCCTTTGAGAACACCATTGTATACTGCTTACTTCCCTCTGCCCCTTCTATGAGGCCGCTGACTTTGAAGCTTTCCGTCGTTCCGTCCAGAAAGGTTACGGTAAACGCTGTGCCAGGCTCTGCCGGCTGGCCAATCTGTTCAAGGTATTCCTTTGAAACCAGAACCTCGTTTTCCTGCACAGGCAGCTTTCCCTCCAACAGCTCCATTGTCTTGATATCCGTGGAGTTTCCATCCACATAGACAGGTACCAGCGTATAGTTGTCGATTTCTACCGGCTGTGCCCGCTTCCCGAGGGTCAGGTAAGAAATGCGGGAATCCTGTGTCAGGCTGTGCAGCTGATCAGCTGTCAGATTATAGTAAATCACATGCTGCGCTCTGGCCATGGCCCGCTTGTCCGCTTCTTTCACCTCAGCGGTAAACAGGCTCATCACCATCAGAAGGCTTACGGATAAAATAATTGTCACCGCAATAAAGGCATTGCGCATTCTGCTGGTCTTAATGCTGTCTCTGGCAAGCTTCCCGATGATTTTTCCATTATTGTTTTTTTCGTAGTTCATTGCCCTTACCTGCCGTTTACGATCTTTCCGTCTTCGATGCGGATCACCTCGTCCGCCAGCTGAGCAATCTCCTCGTTATGAGTGATCATCACAATGGTCTGATTAAACCGGGCGCTGGTTGCCTTTAACAGGCTCAGCACATCCTGGCTGGTCCGGCTGTCAAGGTTTCCGGTCGGTTCATCTGCCAGAATAATCGCCGGCTTGGTTGCCAGAGCTCTGGCGATCGCCACACGCTGCTGCTGTCCACCTGACAAATTGCCCGGCAGGCTTGTCAGCTTTTCCTTGAGGCCGAGCATTTTGACAATACCGCCCACAAACCGTTTATCCACTGTATTGCCATCCAGCTCAATGGGCAGTACAATATTTTCGTATACATTAAGGATTGGCACCAGGTTATAATTTTGGAAAACAAAACCGATCTGGCGTCTCCTGAAGATCGTCAGCTGCTCGTCATTCATGTCAGCCAGCTCCTTGTCCGCTACTTTGACACTGCCGGAGGTCGGCTTGTCCAGGCCTCCCAGCATATGCAGGAGGGTTGACTTACCGCTGCCGGAAGTTCCCACAATGGCTGTAAACTTTCCTCTCTCAATGGACAGGGACACGCCGTCCAACGCTCTTACCATGCTCTCACCACTGCCGTAATGCTTTTTCAAATCCGTTGTTTTTAAGATCTCCATTTTCTGTCTCCTTTATTTGCTGACTTAATCTTATCATCTGAATGTTTCAATACCCTCTCGATTTGAAAAAAGATTGTTACAGTTTTGAGAGATTGTTCATCAACCGGCCTGATTCGGCAAAAACACTGAAAAAACAGAACCTTCGCCCGCCTGTGAGGCAACCTTGATGTACCCCTGCTCCTTTCCGATGATCTCACGCGCCAGATAAAGCCCCACACCGATTCCCGGGGTGCTTTGGACCTTGGACTCACGGTAAAAACGTTTGAAAATATCGTTCATATGCTCCTCTGAAACACCGATCCCTGTATCCGCAATTTCTATCCTGGTATACATTTCCCACTGCTCTGCTGAAACGGATACCCTGCCGCCTTCCGGCGTGTACTTGACCGCGTTTTCCAGCAGATTAAAAAGGGCTTCGGCCGTCCATTTTGAGTCGTGGTAAAGCTCCAGCGCCTCGTCACACACAACGCTGACGGTGATTCCCTTCTTTTCCGCCGGCAGGGTAATGCCGCTGAGCGCCTGGGCCAGTGTCGGGTAAAAGGCCTGCCGTTCGGCTTTTAAAGCAATCTGCCCGTTTTCCAGGCGGGATATTTTGGTCAGTACCTGAATCAGGAAATCCAGCTTCTCAACCTGATTTTGAAGTCCATCCAGAAAGAAGCGCCTTTTTTCTTCGGGCACCTGAGGATTTGTGACTGTATCGGCATACATTTTAATATTGGCGATGGGGGTTTTAAGCTGGTGCGATATATCCGAAACAATTCTCTGGACTGCCAGCTTCTGTTCGCCGTTTTCCTGGATGGCGGCATTGGTAACCTCGTATAGCTGATTCAGCTTCATCTGTACCTTTGAAGTCAGCGTTTCTTCCTCAAGGCTAAACGCCTGTATCCCTTCGTTCTGGATCAGGCTGTCCAGGTTTGAGCAGAGCCCGTCCGCAAACGCAACAAAACGGCGTTTGCAGATCAGCTGAAAAGCGTAGAAGATTCCCCAGAACGCCACTGCGAAAACAACCGCCGCCAGCCGAAGCAGAGCCCCTGTCTCACCATCTGTCAAAGCAAAGACCAAAAGCAGAAAAGCTGCGGTCAAAGCCGCCATCAGCCCAATACTCATCCACTCCTGAAGCGCGGAGGGAATTCGTTTTTTACGCATCCTTCTCACCCATCCATTCATAGCCCATCCCATAGATTGTCTTAATATAGGCAAAGGCATCGTCCGAAATTTTTGAGCGCAGACGGCTGACATTGATGGTAAGGGTATGCTCGTCAACAAAATTTCCCTCATTGTCCCAAAGGCTTTCCAAAAGCATTTTCCGGGTCAGTACCTTGCCGGGGTTTTCGCAGAAAAGCTGCAGCAGCTTAAACTCTGTCGGGGTCAATATCAGGGGCTCCCCATTTTTACAGGCTGTCCGCCTGTCAAAATCAATCTCCAGATTTCCGCAGATAAACCGCTCTTTTCTGCTGTCCCCGCTTCTTCTGAAAACCGCGTTGATCCGTTTAATCACAATTTTAATGTTAAAGGGCTTGGTGATATAGTCATCTGCACCCAGCTCAAAGCCCTTTAATATATCATCATCCAGGTCACAGGCTGTTAAGAAAATCAGCGGTGTCCGGGCCCTCAGACGTATTTTTTTCGCCAGGCTGAACCCATCGCCGTCCGGAAGGTTGACATCCAGAATAACCATATCCCATCCGCCTTCCTCCACTCTTTTTTCGGCGCCTTCAAAGCTCTGTACCAAAACAGTTTTAAAGCCCTCAAGCTCCAGATTATAGCAAAGACCCGCGCCCAGCATCTCATCATCTTCAACTACAAGAATACGCTTCATTTTATGCTCCTCTCCAGCATATGATCATCGTTCTAATATTTTATCCTAATTTTATCCTAACTCATAAAGAAAGAAAAGTTTCTTTTTTAAGAATCATTTCCTTTCTTCATACTTTCGGGTATGATCATAAGAGCCTGCACCCTTTTTTGTGCAGGAACTGCGAGGAAACTTTTTTCATCTGGTGGTAAACTTTTTGTTGTAAGGAGTATGTTAAACATGGAATGGATTCAAAGACTTAACCAGGCCGTAAACTACATTGAGGAAAACCTCAACGGCGTCATTGATTATAACATCGCGGCCGAAATCGCCTGCTGCTCAACCTTTCACTTTCAAAGGATGTTTTCGTACATTGCGGATATACCGCTTTCCGAGTACATCCGCAGGCGGCGCATGACCACCGCCGCGTTTGAGCTTCAGACAACCGACGTAAGAATACTGGACATCGCGCTGGAGTACGGATATCAGTCCCCTACCTCCTTCACCCGCGCTTTTCAGAGCGTTCATGGTGTCCCGCCCTCTGCGGCCAGGTCGAAGGGGATTTCTTTGAAAGCATATCCACGGATAACCTTCTCAATTTCAATTAAAGGAGATACAGAGATGAATTACAAAATCATTGAAAAAGAAGCATTTAGAATTGTGGGTGTCTGTAAATCGCTGGAGGTAAACTTCGACGAAAGCTACAAAGAGATTCCGGGTTTCTGGCAGGAAGCCGCAGAACGGAACCTGATCGCCCAGCTTGTACCGCTTATGGACAAAGAACCCTTTGGCGTTCTGGGCGTAAGCTCTGGAATGAACGAAAAAACCCTTGACTATTACATTGCTGTCGCCACAGACAGGCCTGTACCCCAGGGCATGACCGAGTTCACTATTCCCGCCTCTACCTGGGCTGTGTTTGAGTGTATCGGCCCCATGCCTCAGGCCATCCAGACTTTGCAGCGGCGCATTGTCACCGAATGGCTCCCAAATTCCGGCTACGAATATGCCAATGCGCCGGACATCGAGGTCTACGGCGAAGGTGACCAGCAGGCAGAGGATTACCGATGCGAGGTTTGGCTGCCGATTGTGAAAAAATAACGGAGTACAAAAAACAGGCCATTCAGGTTATGAATGGTCTGTTTTGCTGTTACGGTCTCAGGCCAGAGCCGCCCTGAAGGGTGATGGTTTCACCGCTGATAAAAGAAGCATCCTCGCTTGCAAGAAAAACACAGGTGCGTCCGACATCTTTTTCAGCGTCTCCAAAACGACCGAGCGGCACACCTTTTATGGTTTTAGCGTACAGCTCCGGATACTCTTCCTTCCATTTTGCCAGCCCCGGCGTTTCGACCAGAGGGCAGACCACGTTGACGTTAATGCCGTACTGCCCCCACTCCGTAGCAGCCACTCTCGACAAGCCGCGAATGCCCTCTTTAGCTGCGGCGTAGGAGGATTGACCTTCTCTCCCTGCCAAACCCGCACCAGAAGCAAAATTGATGATGGCACCGTGGCTTTCCTTCAGATACGGAAAGGCTTCTCTCATGTAAAAAAAGGTCGCGTAAAGCCCTGTATTGATGGCCAGGTCAAAATCTTCCTTGGTGTGGTCCTGTAAAAGCACGCCGGATTTTGAGGTTTGGGCATTGTTGATGAGCACATCAATATGTCCAAAACGTTCAATTGTCTTTTCAATCACGTTTTTGACAGCGGCTTCGTCGCTCCCGTCTGCTGTGACAGTCAGCACATCGACGGCGTATTCCGTCTCCAGCTTTTCTTTGGCCTGTTCAAGCGTCGAGGCGGTTCTTCCTGTCAGTACAAGAGATGCGCCTTCCTTTGCAAAAGCTTTGCTGATCCCAAAGCCAATTCCCTTGCCGCCGCCTGTTATAATTACTGTTTTATTTTTCATTCTCATTTTTGTCGTCCTTTCTGTGTCAAAGATTGAATTTTATCTGTCAATGAGGTATTATAAAATATTTTTATACGCCTGTAAATAATTGTTAAACATTTGTCTTTTGGGCTTCGTTGACATTACGAAAAAATTAGGATACAATTTTTAAAGCATTAAATTTAATATATTGAGGTTATCATTATGGCCATTAGACAAATAAGAAAGTTTCCTGACGACATTTTACACAAAAAGTGCCGTCCTGTTGAAACCATTGATGAGAGAACACTGGAATTAATCAAGGACATGACTGACACCATGTACCAGCTTCCAAACTGCGGCGGCCTTGCCGCCAACCAGGTTGGCGTACTGAAGCGTGTGGTGGTCATCGATGTAGGCGAAGGTCTCTATCAGCTGGTAAATCCGAAAATTATCGAAGCTGAAGGCGAACGCATTGTGGTGGAGGGCTGCATGAGCTCTCCCGATGTCTGGGGAAAGGTCAAACGCCCCGAGCGCGTTGTCGTCGAGTACACCACTCCGGAGGGTGAGATTCTCCAAAAAGAAGCCGAGGGCCTGCTGGCAAAATGCTTCTGCCACGAGCTTGACCATCTGGACGGCATCTTTTTTACAGACAAAGTCATTGAGTATGTCGAGCCCTAACAAAAAAGAGTACCGTTTATAAAAGCGGTACTCTTTTTAAATCGTTTCTTAATGCGGCGTCTCAGCCATTTCTTTCAATCACTGCTATGATCTTTTCATATTCCTCGCTCAGGGCCTCAAAAATAGTTTCAAGGTCTGCATAATCATTTGCTCTTACCTTGTCCACCATTTCCGCCGCTCTTTTACTCAGCAGATCAAAACCCAGATTGGCCGCTATCCCCTTTAGTGTATGAGCATCAGATTCGATGCTTGCATAATCTTTTTCTTCTACCGCCTGTTTTAACGCACTATAGGTTTTATCCTTTGGAAATTTGAGTAAAAAACGTTCCAATAGAGCCGCATTGTTAGAAAAACGATGCAAGACTATGTCCAAATCAATTCCTATTGATTCCAGTCCCTCTAAAATATCCATCTTGTCTCTCCTATTCTCTTTTTTATCATCTTACATGCTTGTGACTGATCAAGATAATCGTAATGTTATCTTAAATTATAGTACAGCCCGCTGAAAAAGACAAGAAGTATAATTGCTTTAAAGACAACTGACCCCGCGCCGGCCAAATAGCTTCCAGCGCTTCAATAAAAGTCCGTTTTCTATTAGGACTGATATTCGGCCAGCTTAGCTTCCAATTCTTCCAATGGACGGCCGCCCACCAGGCTTTCCTTTACTTCGCCGTCTTTAAAAATTTTAAGCGTAGGCACGCTCATAACACGGTATTCTGAGGCTAAATCGCTGTCGGCGTCAATATCGACCTTAACAATTTTAGCATCCTTTACCTTTTCAGCCAGTTCATCCAAAATCGGTGAGAGCGCTTTACAGGGGCCGCACCATGTAGCGAAAAAATCCACCAGTACAACACCTTTTCCATTTAATACTTCTTCATTAAATTCCTGTGCATTAATGACTCTTGCCATGATTGTTACTCCTTTTTTTTATCTATTTTATTTATACTGCAAACAAATCGTTGAGCGCTTCGCTCATTGTGGGGTGCGTAAATATCTGGTCTCTCAGCACTGTGTAGTCCAGACCTGCGTCCATTGCCAGCTTGACAATATTAATCATTTCATAGGATTCTTCACAGAAAAGCATTGTTCCCAGAATTTTATTGGTATCGGCATCAATAACTGCCTTTAAGAGACCGACGGGCTTTCTCAGAACCTGAGCCTTCGGTATGGCCGCTGCCGGCAGCCTGGCAATCTTCACATTATAGCCCTGAGCCAGCGCTTCTTCCTCATTAAGGCCAACGCGTGAAAACGGCGGATCGATAAAGACACTGTAGGGTACGGTGCGGTCATTGCTGGCACGTTCACCGCTGCCTGTCAGCTGATCCTTAACAATTCTGAAATCATCCAATGAAACATAGGTAAACTGCAGTCCTCCGGCGACATCGCCCATTGCCCAAATATTGGGGACACTGGTCCGGAGCTTTTCATCAACCTTCACAGCGCCTCTCGGCGTTTTTTCGACACTGGCCGCCTCAAGGTTGAGGCTTTCTGTGTTGGGTTTTCTGCCCGTGGCGATTAAAACCGCGTCCGCTCCAGCCATCATGGCTTCGCCGTCTCTTTTGTAATGAACAACCGCTTCAGCGCCGGCATTTTCAATTTCCCCGGTCTGAACATTCATTTCAAAACGCACGCCTTTATCCTCAAAAGCTTTTTGAATGGCTTCTGCAATGTCCCGGTCTTCACGCGGGATCAGTTTATCTTCAATCTGGTATACGGTCACCTCTGCGCCAAAATCTGTATACATCGATGCATATTCCAGGCCAATATAGCCACCGCCGATAATTGCCAGGCGCTTCGGCAGCACATCAAGCTCCATCAGGGAGTCGCTGGTGTAAACATAAGGGTTGTCCTCAATTCCTTTAATGGGAGGAATGACCGACACTGAACCGGTATTGATAAAAATCTGGTCGCCTTCAACCTCAAGGGTTTCTTCGGCGGTTTCAATCTTCACACGGTTAGCGGACACAAAGCTGCCCAGTCCATTATAGACCGTTACATTGTCCGAATCATTAAGCTTGTCAAAATTTTTCTTTCTCAGCATGCCTGTCAAACGGCGTTTTTCTTCTACCGCTTCCCAATACAAACGGTTTTTTTCATCGTAGCTGCCCGGTTTTTGAATGACCGACGCTTTTGCGCTGTTCACCAGGGATTTTGTAGGGATACACCCGACATTAATACAGGTTCCGCCGTACATTTTATCTGATTTTTCAATCATCGCTACCTTTTTTCCCATTCCCGCCAGACTTCCTGCCAGGGTTTTGCCGCCTTTTCCAAAGCCGATAATCACTGCATCATAATGTTTCATTTTTTCTCTCCTGTTATTTTTCTCACGAACCAAAAATTTTAAGATCTATGTCGCCAACCGTTGTTTTTTCCAGCTCTTTTTTCCCAACAGCATCAATGGACATAAAAATTTCGTCCATTATGTCCGCCATGCCCGAGGCGATCAGACAATCCATTTCCGAATCCCCAGAGCGCCATGAGGTGGATACCACCTTTCCGCCAATCGCTTCACAGATCGAACGCAGATCCACCGAAAAAGGATCCAGATCAAAATAATAGCCGCCTTCGCTGCCGCTCTTTGTTTTAACCAACCCTGCTTTTTTAAGCTTTGCCATTACCTTGCGGATTCTTGCAGGGTTGGTACATACATTTTCAGCAAGCGCCTCACTGGATAAAATCTCGCCCAGATGATGGTTTAGAAAAACCAGGGCGTGAACCGCAATACTAAATTCACCTGTCAATTCAATCACTCCGTTTCATAGGGCCAGGTGTTGATCCCGCCAAAATCATAAACATTGGCATACCCTAGGGCCACCAGCTTCCTCGAGGCCTGTTCGCTGCGTTTGCCACTCCGGCAGTAGACTAAAATTTCCTGCTGCAAATCCGGAAGCGCCTCAGGCATTTCATCGCCAATGGTGTCAAGCGGGATTAAGACCGCATCCTTGATATGCCCTTCTTTGTATTCATTCTCTTGTCTGACATCGATGATCATAATATTTTCATGCTCGTCCATTCTCTTTTTGGCTTCATCCTGAGAAATCTTATGATATTCTGCTTTTACCATATTTTTATCTCCTTTTTGTTCTGTTTGGCTGTTATCCCCGGAGGGCTGTGCTGTGCAGCCTGTATAGATCGCTGCTGTCAATAACAGCAGTGTTAAGATAAATATACCCTTTTTCTTCATGAACCCTCCATTTTGTAACCATACTTGTTACACTTCTTGATTGTAATTATAAAAGTTACACTTTGTTTTGTCAAGCTCTTTTTTAAAAATTTCATTATTGTTCACGAACACATATGCTATACTAATATTAAAACACCCGAAAAATCGGCCCAATAAGCAGCATTCAATTTTATAACGGAGTACCCATGCAGATAAAAAAAGATGAGATACGTCAGGAAATTCTTTTGGCAGCAGAGGACGAATTTTATAAACGCGGTTATAAGGAAGCTTCCATGCGCACCATTGCCAAAAAGGCAAACACCACCCTTGGCAATATCTATAACTACTTTAAAAACAAAGAAGCGCTTCTCGACGCGGTAGTCGGCCATATTCCTGAAAAAATAGACGCCATGATTGAAAAACACCGGGAATTTTCTGTAAGCGCCCTCACAAAAAATAACTATCTGGCGATTATCGGCGACATTCTGCCAGAGGTTTTCCCTTTAGATTTGCTGATGAGCAAAGGTGTTGTTATTTTATTGGAGGGCTGCGAGGGAACAAAGTATATGGCTCAGCGCGACCGCCTGCTCAGACTTTTTTCTGAGCATCTTGCCGAGCACCTTAAACTTCCTCATGATAATAATCTGAGCACTGCAATGCTCAAGGGAACCATTGCCGCCTTTCTTTCGATTGCAAAAAGTGACAAAAGCCTGGAAGAACGCAAGCAGGACCTTTACGATTATATTGTCGCCCTTGCTTTTGGTCTTCCAGACCTCACAGATTTCTGATGCACTATGGCTATTCGACGGATTTTAAAGCACTGACCATGTCGATCCGCTTCAGCTTTCTGGATACAAGCCATCCGACAAACAGAGAGATCGCCAGAATCCCAACACCGCTGAACGCATAAGACCAAAGCTGTATCTTAGGCTGCATATCCAGGGTATCGCCCATAAAGAGCATCATGTATGCAACCAGCCCATACCCGCACGGGATTCCGGCAATAATTCCCACAAGCGTCAGCCAGATCGTCTGCCGTCGCAGCAGCTTTGTCAGCCGTTTATGCTGAAAGCCCAGAACCTTTAAGGTCGCCAGCTCCCGCATCTTTTCCTGAAACGAAAGTGCTCCAAGATTATAAAGGACCACAAGGCCCAGAACAACTGCCGCGCCGATCATGATAAAAATAATGGCGTTCATCATTTCGAGCATACTGTCAAGCGACGCAACTAAATCTTCCCGGGATTGAACCGTCTCATAGGCTTCTCCTGAAAAGCTTTCAGCCGCCTCATCGCTCACAAAAGCAGTGGGCTTAAAGCCTTCCCCACTTTTTTCAAAGGCTGTCCGGCTCATGTATATCCCCTGTTCCAAAGGGGTTTGTATGATTTCCTCTACCCGTTCAGTATGCCAGTCCTGGCTTCCATAGCTCCGCCATTTAAACGTATCTCCCACAGAAAGCCCCTTGCTTTCAGCTGTTTTGCGCGTAATGGCAGCCCCCTCGTCTGGCAGGGAAAGTGCCAGACCCCTTTCATCCTGAAAATTGAAATAAGGACCTTGATCAAAAACAGAGAGGATGAGTGTATCCTTACTGCTGTCTCTTTCAATTTCCACTGTGGCTTCCTGCAAAAACTGATGATTCTTTTCTTTTTCAAGCTGTGCTCTCTGTTCGTCAGTACATTTTTCAGATAAGCTGACCTTTGTTTCATAGGTTTGAAGTGTGCCGTACATGGTCTCAGAAAGGTTACTGACCGTGTCACGCATTCCCAAACCGCACAGAATAAGCATCATACAGCCAATAATGCCAAACACAGTGATCAACGACCGCAGTTTATTTCTGAGAATATCGCGGATATTCCACTGGCTGTAAAAGCCCATCCGGTTCCAGAAACGGCTTTTTTCAATGGCTGTGTGACGGCCCGCCTTTGGCGTTTTGGGCCGCAGTGTTTCTGCGGCAGCTCCCCTCAGCTGCTTACGGCTTGCTCCATAGCAGCTGGCACAGCAGATCAAAAGGCACAAAACCGCCATGATATAAACAGGCGGGGTCACCGCACTGTTCCACCATGGCATGGTATACATTGATTTCTGAAATCTAAAAACCAGCGGCGGCAAAAAAAACGGTCCGGCAAAAACACCAAGGATACTGCCGGCGCCCCCCACTAAAAGCCCAAAGGACAGATAATGCAGCGTGATTTTTCTGTTTTTTATCCCCAGCGCCTTCATGGTGCCGATCTGGACTCTCTGATCCGCTGTTATCCTGGTCATCGTCGTCAATGTCGTGAGTATGGCAATGACCAGAAAAACGACTGGATAAACGGACCCCACAGCTTTCATCTGATCAACTTCGTTCCGAAACATGGCGACACTCGGGCTATCCTCCTGCATGACAAGCATCGTTGTCCTGCCCGGCAGGGTTTCTGCTATCCTGCTTTCCAAAACATCTTTAGATAATCCTTCTGTTTTCAAAAGTGCCTGGGTATAAGGCACAGAGCCAAAACTCCAGGCATCTTCCGGCATAAAGGCATAGCCATACCGGGTGTGATCCGGTACCACCTCATTATTATTCCTGACAGAATACAAATACTCCGGCTGCATCACAAGCCCCTTCACCTCTTTTGCAAGAGCTTCATTCTGATAAGTAAGGCTGATAACATCTCCTGTTTTTACCTGATGTGCTTTTGCAAACTCACTGTCCAGCCATATACCGTCCGCACTGCCGCCAAAGGCTTCTCCCTCCACCAGATGGCATCCCGACAGGGCATCGCTGTCAATAACATTCAGCTGTAGGATCGTCGCGCTGTCTGATTCGTAGGCCGTATCCAATTGTAATCTTCTGGTTACTGCCGAAACCCCAGGGATGCGCTCTAGTTGTCTGTAATCCTGATCTGTAAAAAAGCTGCTGTAAACAACAGCGTCCGCAAGGTGGGTTTCATCATAGTAATCCTGGCTTGATTCTTTCATCCCCTGTCCAATACTGGTCATTCCTGAAAATATGAATACCCCTAAAAAAATCATCAAAAAGATCGCCAGGAACTGAGCGGCATTATTCTTTAAATCACGCAGCATTTTTCGCAGCAGCATTACCACCTCACCTCGCTTACGTCCTTTGGAGCCCTATTGAGCGTGATGTCCGCAATGCGGCCATTTTTTATCCGGATTACCTTATCGGCCATCTCCGCAAGTGATGCATTGTGCGTGACAATTACAACCGTATGCCCATTTTGGCGACTCATATTTTGGAGAAGAGATAAAATGACAACTCCTGTTTCTGAATCCAGCGCTCCGGTCGGCTCGTCGCACAATAACAGCTTTGGATTTTTGCACAGAGCCCGGGCAATGGCTGTCCTCTGCTGTTCTCCGCCGGAAATCTGTGTGGGAAACAGATGTCGACGCTCCCAAAGCCCCACAGATTTTAAAACGGCTTCTGGCTCCAGCGCTTGAGGCGCCGCCTCCTTGATTAAGGCAATATTTTCATAAACAGTCAACGCTGGAATTAAGTTGTAAAATTGAAATACAAACCCGACCTCCATCGCCCTGTAATCTGTCAGCTGGCTGTCCTTGAGTCCGGTAATATCCCGGCCGTCAACATAGAGTCTGCCCTTTGTGGCTGTATCCATTCCGCCCAGCAGGTTTAGAACAGTGCTTTTTCCTGCGCCGCTGGGCCCAAGAATAACGACCAGTTCACCTTTTTTAATCGAGAAACTGACTCGGTTAACCGCCAGAATTTTTTGATCACCCATAAAATATTCTTTTGTAATTTGTTCTAATTCAATAAAGCCCATCTTTTACCTCCAGTTTTATCGTCTATCGTGCGCACGGTAATTGACAGGATAATTGTGGTTTGATTATAGGATAAAAGATCGCCTGTGTAAATGCCGGCAGCGTATATAAAATCATTAGTTCATAAGCGTTCATTTTTGACTTCACAAAAAAGACAGCCCCACCCGGACTGTCTTTTTTCTTAATATTTATCAATGGTCTCACGATAGTGCTGCTCGATAATCTGTACAATGCGCTCTCCGTATTTTTCACAGCGCTTTTCATCCATTCCCTGAACCGTTTCGAGCTCAATCCGGTTTTGGGGCTTCATATTTACAAGATTCTCAATCCTCGTCCTGTCCAACACCTGCGCCACGTCAACCCCGTCTCTCCGGCTTTGATCCTTCGCAAAAATCATGAGCTTATTTTTCAAGCATTGATCCTCCGGTGAAAATTGCGTAAGATCTGGAGCTTTCACTTCATGAATTTCCATTGCTGTTTTAGGCGAAAAGGGCTGCCTCCCCGTTTTCCTCCGATTTGAATCTGAGGGCATATTTTTTCCGTCTGTATAAAGCTTCAGCCGATTATAAAGATACTGAATACGCTCTGGCGTTAAAACAACAGGCTGTTCTGCAATCTGGCCACGAAGCCTCTCAAAAAGTTTTTTTCTGTTCAGTACAATAGTCGATGCTGCTTCTACCTGTAACGCTCTTATGCCGCATCGGTTGCTGAAAACCACATAATCGTGAATCCACTCCTCCTTTATTTCGGGATAGCGCGTCAGCAGAGCCTGTATGCTATACCTGTTTTCCTCAAGAGGATTTTTAAATGCTTTGCGGTTTCCGTCCTCCTGTAAAACAAACCACTGCCGGTCCTCTTCACTGCCCGTGACATACCCGGACTCATTGATGGAATTGAACAGATAGAGGCCTGTCGGACAAATCAACAAAACATCAATTTCTGCCTGGTTTCCGTCATTTGCAAGAATACACATTCGTGAAAGAACCTCATTGCTTTCGCCGGGAAGCATTAAGAGTATCTGGTTTAAAAGCTGGGGAGCTGCTGTTCTAGGGTCAATTTCGACAGCATAGCTGACTTTGGATTTCCGTGGTTTAAACGTATTTTTCATCCGCCGGCTTATAAGCTTTATCATGACAAATGCCAGGATAACCAAAATAAACAGGTAAAAGATTCCCGTCAGAATCTTAAGCATCCTTACTCCCCCTTTCTTTTTTCTTATTATACTATATTTTTGCATATAAAAAACAGGCTGTAATAGGATTTATATTACAACCTGCTTCCTTTAGGTTTTACTGTTCTCAGGCCAGATGCCGCTTTTTCAGGCTTTTAACCTGTTTTTTATGACTGTGCTTTACGCGCCTGTCCGTATCTGCAAATTCCTGGAGCCGCTTCTCAAAAAAGGACAGCTCATTTCTGGAAAACCTGTTAAAACCCAGCCGGAGCTTCCATTTCATCTTTCTTTTTAACGCACTCTGTTTCAAAACCAAAACGTTCCGACTTTTAATTTTTACTTTTTTTATTTCACTGCTGCCGCAGAACACAATGCGTGAGTAAACACGCTTTGGGTTAATTTCCGGAAAAAGACAGAGCAGAGCGCGGATATGCCCTTCATTTTGCCATATCGGATTATAAAAGGGGACTCTTCTGCCATTGCTCAGAATTTTGACCCATTCGCTGTACCGTTCATCCCCAAAAATATTACCACGATAGTTTTTAATCTCAAAGACAAAAAACCCCTTTCGAGTCAACAGAAGAAGGTCGATCTCTGTGCTTCCTTTTGCTGTCGGCAGATAAAGATTTCTAAAAACAACACTGCTTCCAGGTATTATTTTGTTGAGGATCTGATAAACTTCAGTTTCACCCATCTCACCAGCTTTACGCTTCTTTTTATTTTTGATCCATTGATTAAAGATCACAGCAACAGCAAAAAACAATCCTAAAAGAAATAACCACAGCATGTTTTTTCGCTTTGCCTAAAGCTTGATTATTTTAAAAGTATCCAGTATATAGGCTACCATAATTGCGATGGTAAAGACCGGCGCAATGTATTTCAGCATAAAAATATAAAGCTTTTCCCGTCTAAACTCCCCTGAGGATTTAAGCTCACTCAGGACAAAATCTGGTTTGATGATCCATCCAACCAAGACACAGGTCAGGCAGGAGCCCAAGGGCATCAGGATATAATTGGATGCAAAGTCCATAAAATCAAGAATCTGCAGCCCAAAGATCTGAACGCTGTCCCACAATCCAAAGCCAAGGCTCGGCGCCATACCCACAACAAAGCAAAGCAGCGCCACCATAAAAACAGCATTCTTTCTCGGCAGCTTAAACTGGTCGCACACAGCACTGATAATGGCTTCCATTAGTGAAATAACAGAGGTAAGGGCCGCAAATAACACCAGCGCAAAGAAAACCGCCCCAACCATACCGCCCATTGGCATTGAAGCAAACACCTTGGGCAAAGTAATAAACATCAGGCCTGGGCCTGCGTTTAACGCGCTCGGATCTCCACCCGAAAAAGCGAAAACCGCCGGAACAATCATCATAGCCGCCAATATGGCTATGCCGGTATCAAAAATCTCAATCTGACCGACGCATTTTTCGATATTTTCATCTTTTTTCATGTAGGATCCATAGGTAACCATAATCGCCATTCCTAAGGACATTGAGTAAAACATCTGCCCCATGGCGGCTACTACCCCCATAATTGAAAATCTCGAAAAATCCGGAATCAGCAGGTATTTAAAACCGTCAAGCGCACCTGGAAGCGTGAACGAATAGGCGGCCAGAAAAATGGTCAGAAGCACCAAAACAGGCATCAGTATCTTACTGGCCCTCTCAATACCTCCCTTTACACCGCCAAACAAAATAACCGCTCCAATCAGAATAAAAAGCCCCATCCAGATAATGGGTTCTGCACTTGTGCTGATATAATTTGAAAAGAAAGTATCCGTTGCTGCCTCTGTCATCCCTCCGGTTGCAAAAACAGTCAGATATTTGATGACCCATCCGCCGATCACGCTGTAATAGGGCGTAATAATCGCAGCGACGACCACTGCAAAAACGCCTATAAAGGCAGCCCTTGAGTTTAATTTTTTGTAAGCGCCAATGGGGCTCAGATGAGTCTTTCTCCCAATCGCGATCTCTGTGGTCATCAGAGTATAACCAAAGGTCAACGCTAAAATGATATAAACCAGAATAAATGCTCCGCCGCCGTATTTCGCAGCGTAATACGGAAAGCGCCATATATTGCCAAGCCCAACGGCAGAACCCGCGGCGGCCAGGACAAAACCAAGCTTTCCTGAAAACTGACTTCTTTTTCGATTCTCCACTAAATTAAAAACGCTCCTCACTTTTAATTTTATGTGCCTCTGTTCTCACAGGCTCTTTTATTGCCTTTTAACGCACCAATTTTTTATTATATACGAAAACTACTTTAATGTACAGCAAAAAAGCACACAGCGGTTCTCCCTGTGTGCCTTTTCTCCAGTAGCTTCTATTTGAAATCACCATTCGCGATAATCCGCAAATAAGCTTTAAGCTGTTCCTGCTGCGCGCCGTCCAAATCCTTTAAAGCCTCAATATTGACTTCCTCAATAATTTTTAAAACGGGTTCCTCCAGCTGGTTGCCCTTTTCAGTCGCAATGACCTGCACTTCTCTCCGATCTTCAACGTTGACAATACGGTCAATCAGTCCTTTTTTCTGCATTCTGTCCAGAACTCCCGAAATCGTCGAGGTTTCAAGACACAAGGTATCTGCGATCTGCTTTGGCGTATTGTGTTCTCTGCCCCACAAGCAGTTCAACACGCCATACTGCGATGGTGTGATGTCATAGGGCGCCAGCCTTTGGCTCAGGTATTGAAAAACATTGTGCTGCGCAGTGGTCAATAAAAAATTTATACAATCATGTAATTCCATAAAAACCTCAATTCTAATTCTTTTGTTACAGAAATATTTACATTCTAATTAATTATATTTTATCCGCAATTTTTTGTCAATTGAAATCGCGCAAAAACTCCTGATTGGTAAGACCATCAGGAGTTTTGGGGTTCTATGTAAAAACCGGTTAAGCAGGGTCTTTACATCAAGCTTATAATATTTTATAAGAGCAGTGTCTTAAATCCTGCTATCTGAATAATTGTCCGCTGATCACCAGCTTCTGGATTTCATTGGTTCCTTCATAAATCTGAGTAATCTTAGCATCCCGCATCATGCGCTCAACATGGTAATCTTTCATATATCCATTGCCGCCCAGCATCTGTACCGCTTCCGTCGTGACATGCATTGCGGCATCTGTACACAGAAGTTTTGCCTTCGCCGCCGAAAGAGTATACGGTCTTCCTTCCGTTTTATCCAGCGCTGCTTTGTAGAGCATTAATCTTGCCTGTTCAATCTGACATTCCAGTTCAACCATTTTAAATGCAAGGTACTGGTTCTTATACAATGGTTTACCAAACTGTTCACGCTGCATTAAATACTTACGGGCAATTTCAAAGGCACCTTCAGCCAGTCCCAAGCCCTGTGCAGCTACACCAATACGACCGCCATCAAGGGTTTTCATGGCAACCTTAAAGCCCTGTCCTTCTTCACCCATCAGGTTTTCTGCCGGAATTTTACAGTTATCGAAGATGAGCTCAGATACCTGTGCCGCACGGATTCCCATTTTGTCTTCAATCTTTCCGATTGAAAAGCCTGGCGTTCCTTTTTTGACTAAGAAGCAGGATAAGCCTTTGGCCTTCTTTTCCGGCTCAGTTAAAGCGTAAACTGCAAAATAATCGGCTAAAGGGCCATTCGTGTTAAAACACTTTGCACCATTTAAAATGTAATGATCCCCTTCTCTGGTGGCGGTTGTAATACATCCGCCCGCATCTGAGCCGGCATTGGGTTCTGTCAGTCCAAAAGCGCCGAAGCTCTTACCGGATAATACCGGCGGTAAGAAGGCTTTCTTTTGTTCTTCTGAAGCAGAATTGGACACACTTCCACCATAAAGTGAGGTTGATACAGAGTATGAGATGGCTACAGACCCGTCGACCTTGGCAATCTCTTCAACAGCAATGGCATAATCGAGGTAATCCCCGCCCTGTCCGCCATACTCTTTTGGATAAGGAAGGCCAATCAGCCCCATTTCCCCCATTTTTTTATAAGCGTCAACCGGGAAAGTACTTGTCTCATCCCTTTCTCGAACACCTGGTAACAATTCTTTTTCTGCAAAGTCCCGTACCGCCTTCTGTAAAGCCAATCTTTTATCATCTAACTGAAAATCCATTTTAAAACTCCTTTTTATATTATTAAAATTTATTTAAAAATCTTTTTAATTGCCTTTTATTCCCATCAACTCGTCCCGGAAGATCCGCCAGTCCATAAGCGCCGGCTCTCCATCCATTTTTGGTACAAAGTCCATCTGCTCCAGGATATCTCTTTGCAGATCAATCCCCGGGGCGATTTCAATGAGATAAACGCCATCTTTTCGCAGTTCAAAAACAGCGCGCTCAGTAATATACATAACCGGTTGTCCAGTCTTGTTAGCATAGTCTCCGCTGAAGGTAACCTGTTCTGCCTCTGTTAAGAATTTTTTAGATTTACCCTCCTGGACAATTTTAATCTTTCCATCCTTGATTTCGGTCTTTAGTCCGCCGGCCGTAAAGGTACCACAGAAGTAAACCCTCTTTGCATTTTGAGTGATGTTGATAAAGCCCCCGCAGCCAGCAATTCTCGGTCCGAATTTAGAAACGTTAATGTTTCCTTTTTCATCTGCCTGAGCCAATCCCAGGAATGCTAAATCAACACCGCCGCCATCATAGAAATCAAACTGGTAGGCCTGATCCAGAATACATTCCGGATTCAAGGCTGCACCGAACTGCGAACCGCCCTGCGGCACCCCGCCAATCGGGCCGGCTTCTACCGTAAGCGTCATATAATCCCCAATTCCTTCTTCGTTTGCGACGCGGGAAATATACTCCGGTATGCCAATTCCCAAATTGACCACACTGTCTTCCATAAGCTCAAGCGCGGCCCGCCGTCCTATAATCTTTTTTGTACACATACAGTCCGCTTTGGTGTCGCCAAGGGGCGCTTGCTTGGCCCCTGTCAATGAGGCGTCAAAAGAATGTCCAAAGCACTGCTGATGGTCACCTTCCTCGGCAACGACAACAGCGTCGACATAAATTCGGGGAATTTTCACTAATCTGGGATCAAGCGTACCACCCTTTACTATTTTTTCGACCTGTACTACCACCTTGCCGCCGCTGTTCTTAGCCGCCTGGGCGATGGAAGTTCCCTCAAGGGATGCCACCTCGTTCTCAACCGTAATGTTTCCGTATTCATCTGCATAGCTTCCTCTTAAAAAAGCGACGTTAACCGGAAAAGCCTTGTAAAGTAATTTTTCCTGTCCAGTGATCTCAATAAGCTCTACAATATCATCCTTTGTAATCTCGTTTAATTTTCCGCCCTGGTTTCTGGGGTCAACAAAGGTATTTAAACCTACATGGGTAATTGTGCCAACACGGTTTCCCGCAATATCTCTAAACAGCTGAGAAATGGTTCCCTGCGGCAGATTGTAGCCTTCTATTTTATTCTCAATTACCATGTTTCCAAGCTGAGGAACCATATTCCAATGCCCCCCGATGACACGCTTTACCATTCCTTCATGCGCGAAGTGATCCGCCCCGCTGCCATCCCGATTCCCCTGGGCTGCAGCGTAAATCAGGGTCAGATTTTTCGGTTCACCGGTTTCCAAAAACCGTTTTTCCAATGCCTTGGTCAAGGTTTCCGGACAACAGCTTCCGACAAAACCTCCAGTCACAATAATCTGATTATTCTGTACCAAGTCCGCTGCCTGTTTGGGTGTTAAAACTGGTATATGTTTCATTTTGCCACCCTAAAAATCCTTTAAATCCGCTTTTCTTTTTTCCAGAAAAGCTATCATACCCTCTTTTTTATCATTTGTAGAAAATGCCAGGCCAAAAAGGTCTGATTCAAATTTACAGCCAGAAGCCAAGTCAATATCCATGCCGGTGTTAATGGCAGATTTTGCCAGTGTCACAGCATAGCTTGCCTTACTGATAATCTTTTCCGCCATTTTTATGCAGGTGCTCATCAATTCTTCTCTTGGAACTACCTTGTTTGCCAGGCCAATCCGGTAGGCTTCCTGTGCATCAATTTGATCGGTTGTAAAGATCAGTTCCTTTGCTCTTCCTTTTCCTACCAGCCGCGGTAATCGCTGCGTCCCTCCAAAGCCAGGAAGAATTCCAAGATTAACCTCCGGTTGAGCGAATTTAGCATTATCCGCTGCAATACGAATGTCACAGGCCATGGATAATTCACAACCGCCCCCCAATGCGTATCCATTAACCGCTGCGATTGTTACCTGGGGAATATTTTCAAGCTTTGCAAATGCTTCATGGGCCAACAGGCACATTTGCCGTCCTTCCACCGGAGTGCCATCAACCATTTCTGCAATATCAGCACCTGCAACAAAGGCCTTTTCGCCAGCCCCGGTTACGATTACAACTTTGATGTCCTTACGCTCTTCAATTTCATTGACAAGCTGCTTTAACTCTGAAAGTGTTTCGCTGTTCAGAGCGTTAAGCGCTTTGGGACGATTAATTGTAATCACACCAATTTCATTTTCCACATTAAATAATAAATTGTTCATTTTAGAACCCCCTAAAAAATAATCTATTGATGTAAAAATCTTGAATGTACATATTTCGCACAAAAAATAGATAGCATACGAATTATATGAGCTGTAAAAAACGTCTTAAGACGCTTCTTTATGAAAATATTTCGTACGCAAATTACTTGTTGGCTATAATATACACCCTCTGGCATTTTCTGTCAAGCAATTTTCAATTTTTTTTAAAATTTCTTAAATAAAAAACCACCATCAATACATTGGGAGACCATTGATGGTGGAGAGAGGGGACTTGTAAGAGAATAAATCTTACACATTTTAATTTTACACTGTATCCTAAAAAAAAGATATACGTAAAAAGTATAAATTTCATTATTTTTATCAACTTTTTCTTATTTTATGCACGCAACGCCTTTTTACAATTATTATTTGCTACTATCCCTATTTTTTTGAGAATTCATCAATAAAATCAACCGTATTGCGATCATTGAAAACAAAAAACAGCAGCATTCATCATCAAAATGAATGCCGCTGTTCTTTTTTAAATAGCAAAATTTATTAACAAGGGCGTAAGGTAGCTTTCGATCAATGCGGCAACTATTAAAAGCGGAATGATCAGAAGTAGATAAGTTCTCAGTACATTTAGAAGCTCCTCTTTGAAGTGAATTCCAGAATCAGACTTACAGACAATGATACATAATGTCTTACAAATATAAAATCCCAAAGAAATTCCTAAAAACAGTGCGGTCAGTTCAAAAATGCCGTGGGGTAAAATTCCAAACACAATCATCTTCCAAACAGAGGCCACTCCTGTTATTTTTACCATCGCGAAAACGATGGATAATGCGCCAGCATTGACAAGTATAACCCATACCGGAAGGAATAAAAAAGGCATGAAACCCAGTAATATCCCAATTGTGGTAGCCTGCAGATTGTTAAAGAACAGACTTCCGGATGCAATACTGCCATCTGATCCTAATATATCTTTGCTTAAAATTGCTTCTGTAAAACTTTTAAACAGAGCGGTAACGACTTCCTGGTGCCCCAACAATACAAAATAAAGGAAGACACTGACACTGATAAACGCAAGTGATAGAATCATAAAAATCCAAAGGATTCTTGTCTTCAAAAATTTCCCGACCTGAAAATACTGCTCCTTTATAAAATTCATTGGCTTCCTCCCGCAGTTATATTACCTCCATTATACTTTCATTTTTCTCAAAGCGCAATCATTTTAAAATAATAAAAGCACCCCAAATGAGGTGCTTCGATCACGCTTCTACCATTCTTAAATTGTAAATTCCCTGGTAAATGTCGCCGGTTTTATCTAAATGCAAAAAACCTGCGGTTTTTTCGCCCAGCACATTTTTAAAGCTGCATTTAATGTCAACACCCTTTGCCGATGTCAACGGAACATAGAGGTCAATACCAATGGTATTATGCGGTGGTATGAGCAATGCATGATCCATACTCTTTGTTCCCTTTATCTCTTCATTCAATGCTTCTAGTCCAACGCTAATGACCGGCAAATTACTTTCATTTTTTAGATGACATGGGATTTTTACCCAGTCCGTTTTTTTATTAATCGGGATTACCAGCTGTTTATGGTGCTCTAAGTCTCCTGGTATTGGAAGACTTTCAACCTTTTTTCCATTTTTAGGATACAAGGTAATGAAAGAAAGCTTTGAAGCGTCTGCTGTTTTTTCTTTTTTCTTTTTGCCGAGATCAGATCCTCTGTTTACATAAAACGCACTAAACGATAGGGTAAGTGTTCCGGCGTAAATCAAAAGTCCGGTAAAGATCATGACCCATTGATTGATATTATACGCGTCAAACCAGGCAGCGTCTCTAATGTTACCGCAGAGAATAAATACAAACGCCAAAAGAAAGGGGAAAACAGCCATAAGAATCAGCATGCGGAACAAAAATCGGTTTTCATCCTCTTTATTAAATTTAAAAAAGAAATATCCCCCTGCCAAAATAAATGGAAGCATTAATACTAAAAGATTCCGTATACCAAACCCGACCAACAGAATTAATATGCAAATAACAGCATACAGCCTGCTGAACCATTCTTCTTCATAAAGATTTTTCATTCTATATACAAACGCTCCTTCAGAACTTTTTCTCTATTTTAGCATACTTGATTTAATCTGTCTGAAAAAACAAAAGGAATTTTGTATTTAAGCGTTTTCCTTTTTTTATTCCATCAGATTTTTTAGCATTGTTATCAGCGCATTTTCACACGCTTCTATGGTAAAATGTTCTCTTTTCAGATGCTCAAAATATGTAGCAGACCGAGCACAGGTAATTAAATGCGCTGCTTTGAGCAGTTTTTTGAAAACGGACATTTCATTGGATGAAACAACAAAATTTTCCCGCTTCATAAAGTAATCAAGATCAATGTCTAAAATTAAGATTGACTTCTCCTGATTACATAAGCTTGACAAACCGAATCCTGCCGCCTGGAACATATCATCTTTTAGAATACCAAATTTTTCTTCTGGAACCCGGTAATGGTGCCCTTTAGTGTAGCAATGCTTTTCCATGCAGTTGATCATATGGTAATCAATGAGATAGCCCAGTTCCATAGCTGTGTTGATTTGTTCATCATTGCGCATCAAAGGCATCTTTTCCGCCAGAGTATCTAGACGTAAAGGATCAATCTCTTCCATGATTTTTTTCTGAAATATCGAACACAACGTTTCTTCTCTCTCTGGATCAATGGCTATTGCCTTCTGATAAGCGTACAGCCAAAAAGAGGGATTCGTATCTGGATGATAATCAATACTCACTAACACTCCGGGCATATTGCACTGCAATACTTCTCTGGCCCATATCAGCAGCGCATATTGATGATTATCGACAATATACATCTTCTTTTCGCGAAAAGGAATAATTCTCAAATTTTGTTCTTTTAAAAGCTTATCAACCATAATTTTCTTCCATATATCGGTTTAAAAGTGTAAGGACTTCTTCTTTCGTGCACACCTTAAAAATTTCATTTCTCAAATTTGTCGCGTTTTTCAGCCCTTTGGTATAAGCTGCCAAATGCTTTCGCATTTCCTTAATCGCAGCTTCAGGGCGATTCATCAGACTAACCCATTCAACATGTTCAATGGCGGTTTGAATCCGTTCTTCCGGAGAAGGTATCGGCAAGGTCTCACCTGTAGAAAGACGGTGGTTGATCTCTCGAAAAATAAAGGGGTTGCCAACCGAGGCCCGACCGATCATCAAGGCATCACAGCCAGTCATTTCAAAAGCCTGAGCAGCCTTTTCCCCACTGTTTATATCACCATTTAATATAACCGGGATTTTACTGTTTTCCTTGACCTGTCCGATAATTTTCCAATCGGCCGTTCCGGAATAAAAGGCCTCGCGCGTTCTCCCATGGATCGTATGGGCATCTGCGCCAGCATCCTCAATCACCTCAGCCACTTCTCTTACATTGATGCTCTGAGCATCCCATCCAATGCGTGTTTTAATAATAACAGGCTTGCTGCTTACTTTTTTTATTGCCCGGACAAGCTCTCCAAGACGTTTGGGATTTTTCATTAATGCAGAGCCTTCACCATTCTTAACAATTTTGGGCGCAGGACATCCAGCGTTAAAATCCAAAAATGCAAAGTCCGTAGGATTAATATATTTTTCTACCACTTCACTTAAAATTTCTGGCTCTGACCCAAAAAGCTGGATACCTGCCGGTGCTTCCTGATCACAGGTAAGCATCAGCTCAGCGGTTTTTTTATCTTTATAATAAAGCCCTTTACCGCTGATCATTTCGGTAAAAACAGCACCAGCTCCGTATTTCCTGGCAATCAAACGAAATGGCAGGTTAGTATAACCTGCCATCGGCGCCAGAAATATTCGATTTTCTATCTCAACATTTCCTATTTTAAACATCTATCTTCCTCTGGATGTCTTGATATTTTTATCATGAATGATCTTAAGACCTTTTAGTGACAGCTGGGGATCGAAAATATCAATGGCTCTCGTCTCCTCATGGAACATTCTTCCATACCCTCCTGTTGCAACTACCTTAATGCCTTTTATACCAATTTCTTCAATCATTCTCGAAACAATATATTCAACCTGACCGATATAACCGTAAACCAATCCGGCCTGCATGCTGGTTACCGTATCTTTTCCCAATATCGAGACCGGTTTTTCTATGGCAATATTGGGCAGCTGGGCAGCGTTCCTGAAAAGGGCCTCGGCAGAGATCTGTATCCCAGGCGAAGTGACCTTCGCAACAAATGCACCGTTTTTATCCACATAATCATAGGTGGTTGCTGTTCCAAAGTCTAAAACAATCACTGGACCCCCATAGAGATTATATGCCGCTACAGCGTCAATGATCCGGTCTGCGCCCACTTCTGCCGGATCACTGGTTTGAATCGGCATTCCGGTTTTTATCCCTGGGCCTACTACCAGAGGCTCAACGCCGAATAATTTTTTTATTCCATTATTTAAAGAATACATGATATTCGGAACTACGGAAGCCGCAATCACACTTTCAACCTCGTGGTAGTCCAAGTGATCATTTTCAAAAAATCCCTGAAACATTACTGCATATTCATCAGAGGTCCTAGGCGTTTTTGAAACAAATCGCCAGGAGCAGAGGATTTCGTCGTCTTTAAAGACCCCGATTTCTGTATTTGTGTTTCCTACATCAATGACTAAAATCATGCGCTGTTTTACCTCTGTCTATTTAGGATTTTTTTTCTGGAGAACTTTCCCCATAAACTTCATCTTCTGAACCACAAAGCGCTGATGCGTTCCTTCACCAACCTTTTGAACCGTATCCCAGGCTTCCACTGTAAAATCCAAACGTCTGCTTTCAATATTGGTAAGCACCACCTTTATGCGCACCTTCATTCCTACTGGTGTCGCAGCGATGTGGTTTAAATTAATGTTGACCCCCACGGTTGTCTGCTCATCAGGCAGACACAGCTCAGCCATTTCATAGGCAGCATTCTCGGCCCATGCGACTAAAATCGGCGTTGCCAGGACCTCAAGTCCCCCGCTTCCCATCGTCTGCGCCGTTTCAGTACGGGTCACCATGTAATCTTTTTTAAGCTCCATACCAACTTTCAGTTCTTGCATCTCAATTGTTCCCTTCTTTTATTGGTCGTTTATTAGCGAAAAAAGCCGTTATTGCTAACGGCTTTTTTGTTTATTTACTTTTTTAAACTTCCGGAACCGGATCGCCGATATTACCTTCATCCAAAGGTCTGCCGTCGTCTAAAGGCAGGCGGCTGTACATATCTCTAAATTCTTCGCCGGTAATGGTGTTAACCTCCAGAAGATGCTCTGAAATTTCAACCAGCTTATCCTTTTTCTCGGTCAGAATCAAGCAGGCTCTTTCAAAGGCTGTCTCGACAATATTTCGGATTTCCTTATCAATAACCGCTGCAACCTCTTCACTATAATTACGTGAACGGCCGAGATCTCTTCCTAAGAATACCTCTCCGCCATCATCATGACCAAAGGTCATTGGACCGAGATGCTCGCTCATACCCCATTCTGTGACCATCTTTCTGGCAATGCTGGTAGCGCGTTCAATATCGTTGGAAGCACCTGTACAGATATCATCGAGGGCAACTTTTTCAGCCGCACGGCCGCCGAGTAGTCCTGCAATTTTATCCATCAGTTTTCCCTTGCTCATATGCTGGCTGTCATCACTTGGAAGCGAAATCGTATATCCCGCCGCCATGCCGCGCGGTATAATGGAAATTTCGTGAACTTCTTCGCCGTTATGGAGATATTCCATAACAATTGCATGACCGGCTTCATGGTAAGCTGTAATCTTCTGATCGGACTCAACAACCACCTTGCTTTTCTTTTCCGGACCTGCAATAACACGTTTAATGGCTTCTTCAAGTTCCACCATCGTAATCACTTTTGCCTTTTTACGCGCGGTCAGTAATGCCGCTTCGTTCATTAAGTTCTCAAGATCCGCACCCGTAAAACCAGGGGTTCCCTTGGCAATAACACCTAAATCGACAGAGGAATCCAATGGTTTGTCCTTCTGGTGGACTTTAAGAATTTCTTCACGTCCTTTAACGTCCGGTACACCGACCAATACCTGGCGGTCAAAACGGCCTGGACGCAATAATGCCGGGTCGAGAATGTCTGGGCGGTTTGTTGCGGCAATAACGATAATTCCCTCATTAATGCCAAAACCATCCATCTCTACTAATAACTGGTTAAGGGTCTGTTCGCGTTCATCGTGACCACCACCAAGGCCTGCACCTCTATGACGGCCAACCGCATCAATTTCATCAATAAAGATAATACAGGGCGCACTTTTTTTGGCTGTCTCAAACAGATCTCTTACGCGTGACGCACCAACCCCTACAAACATTTCAACAAAATCTGAACCTGAAATAATATAGAACGGAACGCCCGCTTCACCTGCAACAGCACGTGCGAGCAGGGTTTTACCTGTTCCCGGAGGCCCCACTAAAAGCACCCCTTTAGGAATACGCGCTCCAAGCTTATTATAGCGCTCCGGAGACTTCAGGAAATCGACAATTTCTTCAAGCTCTTCTTTTTCTTCATCTGCTCCCGCTACATTGGCAAAGGTAACCTTCTTATCTGCATCGGTATGCATTCTCGCCTTGCTTTTGCCAAAGGACATTACTTTTCCTCCGCCTCCGCCAGACTGATTTGCAAACATCATAAAGAAAACAACCATCAAGATAATAATAACCGCTGAGGGGATCAATGATATCCACCAGGAATCTTGTGGTTTTGCAACCGTGACATTCATATTCGGGTTCTTTTCAATGTTCTGATCCGGGTTTCCTGTAATGTAGTCGCTGATTTGTTCATCAATAAGGTATTGAGGCACAATGGCTTCAAAGCTGTCACCATTTGCAAGCTTCCCTTTTACAGAAGACTGGTTGATCTCTATCTCAGAAACCTGTTTTTGATCCAAATTACTCAGCAGTTCACTGTAAGTTAAAGTTTTTACATCAGACTGCATTGGATTTAAAAAGGTAACAGCGACAATAATAATCAACAAAATCACTAAATAAAACCCTATCATTTTTAGATATTTATTCAAATTCTATCACTCCTTTCATATAAAATAAGTCATTGAATAGTTTCTAATTTCAAATATTATTCTCCTGTTCTTTTAAAACAGCAATGTACGGCAAATTTCGATATTTCTCATCAAAGTCCATTCCATATCCGACAACAAATTCATCCGGAATGACAAAACCTGAATAATCGGGCTCTACCTGGGCTATCCGCCGATCCGGCTTATCCAACAGGGTACAGACTCTGACATCTGAGGCGCCTTGCTTTAAGAAAAAATCTAAAATACGTTTTATGGTAAGGCCGCTGTCCACAATATCCTCTACCAAAAGTATTCTCCGGCCTTTTATCTTTTCCGATAAAAGGTCAGCAACCGCTACTTTTCCCAAAGTGCTGGTACTCTTTCCATAGCTCGATGCCTTAATAAAATCAATTTTGACAGGGACAGTTAAACACCTTATCAAATCAGCAAAAAAGAGAATACTTCCCTTCAAAATGCAGACTGCCAAAAGCGCATCTCCTGCATAATCCGATGAAATCTTTTTTCCAAGTTCGGCAACTCTTTTCGCTATTGCATGATTGCCTATCAAGATTTTTTCAAAATCAAACTCCAAATTTTTCTCCTACTATTTGATATTGAACTTTAAGAACACTTTGGGTTTCCGGGCCTGGCTGATACTCTCGATTAATGGCATAGCCTAAAATCCAGACTACTTCAGACCCCACTGCCAGCATGGGGATTGCATCGCGTTTTTCACGCTCAATTTTTCGATCAATAAAATAATCCTTGATCTTTTTTTTGCCTTCAATGCCAACAGGTTTGAAAAAATCACCTGGCCGACGATTCCTCAAATAAAGCTTTCTTCTTATTTTACCATAATCAAAATATTTTTCACTATGATTTTTTAATTCTTTTGATTTTTTTATTCCTTCATCGGTAATCATGGAGGTTTTAATCCACAAACCTTCTTTTGCAAAATAATATACTTTATCTGGTAATAATTCATAACAGCCAATTTCAACATTAACAGGCGTCTTTCTTTCTTCTATCCAAAACAAATCATAACGCCTGACAGCCTGCATACCATGTGGTAAGTGCATATCCCAAACCGTCTTTTCAGATAAAAGCAGCTGCTTAACGCATAGGATATGATTGTACTCTATTTCTTTTAAACTACCCTTAAGTTGCAAAATCATCTCACGCAACAATTCTTTTTGAATAAGCGAAATCTGCTGCCGCCACATTTCTAAATTAAGATATACCCGATTACTTTTTTTTGTAATCATCTTTAGACTCAACTCTGCCATAGAATTTTGCAAAAGCTGCTCATGTTCATATGCAAGCAAAGCAAACTCAGCCAAATGATCTTCGACTCTCGGATTAATCGACTGGAGCGCTGGAATAATTTCCAATCTCAGCTTATTCCTTGTAACATCCGTTTCAAAGTTCGTATCATCTGTCCGATAGTGCAGATCATTTTCTTTGCAATAAGAAATGATCGACACTTTATCCACACACAGCAATGGGCGGATTACACTGCGCTCCCCTTTTGTCTCAGAAAGCATCCCTGCCGCTCCTTTTATGCCTGTGCCACGAATCAAACGCATTAAAACTGTTTCTGCCTGATCGTTAAGATGATGTCCCAAAGCCAGTTTATTATACGCTTTTGAGCTTTGAAGTTCTTTAAAAAAAGCATATCTCGCTTCTCTTCCGGCTTCCTCAAGAGAAATTTTATTCTTTTTGGCCAGATGAATAACATCCACAGTTCGGTCATAGAGTAAAACAGACCGTTCAAAACAAAATTTTTTTACAAAAGCGAGATCCTCATCCGCGGCTTTTCCTCTGATTGCATGGTTTAGGTGCGCGGCTGCAATTTGAATCTTCAAAATCGCCTGATGCTTTTTCAAAAAATGCAACAAGGCCAGCGAATCAGCACCACCGGATACTCCGATTAGAATGCGATCGCCGGCCATTATCAGTCCGTTATCAGAAATGTATTGTAACAGTTTTTCTTCCATGATAATATAACGCTCATCTCAAAGTTCAATTAATTCTGGATAAAAAAATGGTGGTCGCTATAGGGCTCGAACCTATGACCCCCTGCTTGTAAGGCAGGTGCTCTCCCAGCTGAGCTAAGCGACCACGTACAAAATGAAACTATTAACTTTTTAAAACAAAATGGTGACCCCTGGGGGATTCGAACCCCCGTAACCGCCGTGAAAGGGCGGTGTCTTAACCGCTTGACCAAGGGGCCGGAATTAATCTGACATTTTGCTATTAAATTAATGGTAGCGGCGAACGGAGTCGAACCGCTGACACTACGGGTATGAACCGTATGCTCTAGCCAACTGAGCTACGCCGCCATAATTTAAAATTTGGTTGCGGGGGCAGGATTTGAACCTACGACCTCCGGGTTATGAGCCCGACGAGCTACCAAGCTGCTCCACCCCGCGACAATATAATAGACGCAAGCGCGTCTTACAAATGATGGTGCCGGAGATCGGAATCGAACCGATACGATCGAAAAGGATCGCAGGATTTTAAGTCCTGTGCGTCTGCCAGTTCCGCCACTCCGGCACTCAGTGTGGCTGTCTCATTTCTGAGGACAAGTGTTATTATACAGTCTGTGAAACTTAATGTCAACACTTTTTTAAATTTTTTTTCGTTTATTTTTCATTCCCGAATTGTAAAATTAATTGACCGCATAATTATACAATAAATTTTAAAGAACCATCTAGTGCGGGGATGTAGGAGTTTTATGATGAATGGAAATTTTAGAAATGCACAGCAGAAAGAAGTTTTTTACCAGCGCTTATTTGACCTGGTGCTTGATTATGGTGCCTGTCTCTATGTAAAGGGCTTATGCCTAAAAGGCTCTCCTGAACATTCAAAAGAAAAAGACAACGAAGCGTTAGACCATTTTGCTGATATTAAAGATTTGCTGCAAGACTTTCTGTGGGATTGATTTTTAATTAAAAATAAAAAAGGAGATTGAATTATGGATTACTTGATTGTAGGAATTAACGACATTGATTTTACGGACGAAAAGACAAAGGCCCATATCGACGGGGTCAAGATTTACTTTGTCTATGAGGATATGCTGAACGAGAACCTCCAGGGCTGTATTGCTGACGGAAAGTTTCTCCAGCGTTCCCTGGTTAAGAAGCTGCCCTTTAAGTTGGATTCCGTTGTCAACAAACACGTGGACATCGTCACCGACATTAAAGGCCGGATCGTTAACATTATTCCCAAAGAAACAAAGCAGGCTTAAGCCATGGGTAACCTCTTAGTTCAGGAAATCGCCTTGGCCGGGATGCTCTTCGGATTAATCCTTGCTTTAATCGTGGCGGTAGAATGGAGTCGAATCCATTGATGCTTGAAGATTTTCAACTGTTTTTCCAGTATGCGCTGCTGGGGTTTTCTTTTGGCATTGGCGTTTGGTTGTTCAGTTTTTCTCTGCGATCCGCCTGGGTCGCGTTTAAAACTTCAATAAAGTAAATGAAAGGAGTGTTGTTATGGAAGGTGCGGTTACAAGTATCCAGACCATTTTCACAGGTGCTGCTTCAGATATCGCGGGCATGATGGTTCCGATTTTTACAGCGGGTGTCATTGTATCGATTGGTATTTTAGCATTCACTGTTGGTAAACGGCTGCTGAACAAGTCTGTGAAGTAGTCTGATTTCAAGAAAGGAGTTTTACTATGCCTGTAACAATCGAGGAACTGCCAAGTACCATTGATCTGATTCAAGGACTGTTTGTGAGTGCATCCGGACAGATGGCGGGTATGTTGGTTCCGGTCCTGACCGCCGGTGTTGTGGTTTCCATTGGTATTCTGGCCTTTACGGTCGGAAAACGCCTGTTAAACAAGTCTGTGAAATAACAGACAATTGACATCTTTTCCCTTTTAAAAAAGCCTGTCGGCCTTCCTCATTGGGTTGGCAGACAGGTTTTTGTTTATTTAGGAATTGAATTAAAAATTGCTACGAATGTAAAGAAAACTAATAACAGGAATCCATAGAAACTATACTCATATAGCTTTTTTTGGCTAATGACTCTATTTATTTTCTCTAGAAAAGTTATGTGTACTTTTCCTTTTTGTTGTAAATATGTTAGCCAATAAACCGCAACAACTGCAAACATTAACAATAAAGCTATTAGTTTCATGGTACACCTCCTATTTGTTCTTTTATTATATCTTATTTACTGAAAGGGTTTCAATATGGAAATGAAGATAAATAAAAATATATATTTAAAACTAATAGCTGTGCTATTATGTATTTATATAGCTATATCTCCCTTTTGTCAACCAAAGAAAGTATATGCGAATCCTGTTCTTTTGGGTGGTATTGCCATAACACTTATTGCTGGTATGATTGCAGCTGGTTATGCTCGAGACGCCGTAGTCCCAGCAGAAAAACTAAACGAATTAAACGAACAAGCCACTGCCAACCTACAGTCCGCCTTCCCCGACCCCACCGAATACAACAAACAGCTCGGCATCCTCGAAAACCTCAGCAACGACCTGCTGTCCGGCAAAGACATTGACTGGAGCAAGTACAGCGGAAAAGCGATTTACGCCATCAGCAAGGCGGTGATTGATGTACTATACCCATCCAAGCCCCCCGAAACGCTTCGAGATGGAGAAATAATCTGGCGTTACACAGAAGGAGGTTATATTACTTGGAAACTTAGTAGTAATGGATATGGCCCTAAAAACCCCGTATTAAAACTTCTTTCTAAAACGGCAACCGAGGAAATATACACCGTTGGAAAAGTATCAGATTTTGTGGATAAGGATGTAAATATATCGCCTGCTTTCCTTTATTATCCTTATGGCTCCACTTCTAGTACATCTTCTTATGATCTTTATGGTTATTGGGTCAAAGACGGTTATATTAAAACAGCTTTTGAATCGGATCGTACCATTGGATCTCCGAATTATAAACTTTGGATGAAGCTTTTTTGGGGACAAAATACGCATGTTCCGGACATCACCGCCAAAACTGTCAATAAAATTAAGCTCCCAACCCGCCTTCCACCATCCGTGATTAACAACTACAACACCTACATCAACGGCGAATCCGAAAACCTCGTCATTGATCCGACCGACGATGAGCTCCCGCAGCTGCCCGACAACTATAACCCCGTAACGGATGACCCGCCCGATCTTGACGGTTACCAGGATGTCACCTCAGATCAGGAACCCACGGATACTCCCGATCCAACACCCAGCCCCACACCAACACCCACCACGCCCGAATATGACGGCACCGACTGGGTAAAACGCATCGGTGATTTCTTCGATGGGCTTTTAACCTTTGTGAAAGGGGCCCTTTTTCCAACCCAAACCATCGACGCTGCGCCACTCCAGAACATGGGGACCGACTTTAGCAAAAAGTTTCCCTTCTCCCTGCCCGGCGATATCGTGAAGCTTTATGGCCTCCTGCAGGCTGAGCCCCGGCGTCCCGAATTCCACATGACCTTTGACCTTTCAAAAGTCGGTGTCCCCGGCGATCCCATTGTCTGGGATATCAAGCTTGAAGCATGGGACGGAGCCGCCGCCATTGTGAAAACCGCACTCTATATCGGTTTTCTGATCGGCCTGGCTTTTATATCAAAGAATTTCATTCGGAATTGAGGTGTTTTCGTTGATTGCCGATTTCTTTATCATCATCCTTAACTTTTTTATCAGACTCATTGCGTCCGTTGTAACTTCTGTTACCGACCTTTTGCCCGAAGATCCCTTCGCAAGCCTGAATCTTTCCCTGCCAGCAGAGATTGTCGGCTATATGAACTGGTGCTTCCCCTTCACGCTGGTGGTTGAAACCCTGGCCGTCTGGGGGGCTGCCATGCTCGTCTGGTACGTGATCTCCATTCTGCTGCGGGTCTTTAAGGTCATCGACTAATATAAGCGTTAAACTTGAATTTTCGTGTTTTTCGGGGTTGATCTCCCTGGATCAGCGCCGCAGCACACACAAAAGAGGTAAAAAATATGATTAAATGTTATACCGGTGTTCCCGGAAGCGGCAAGAGCCTGCACAGTATCCGCCTGATCCTGGCCTACCTGAAAGCCGGAAAGAACGTAATCGCCAACTTTCCCATTAAGGTTTCCCAGATCAAGCACATGAATGGCCGCTATTTTTATATCGAAAATCAGGATTTGACCGTGGACTTTCTCCGCAGCTTCGCCCGATTGTTCCACGACGAAGAGCGGGAGAACCAGACCCTGATCATGCTGGATGAAGCCAGCGTCAAGTTCAACTGCCGGGAGTTCTCCGTCAAAGACCGGCTCCCCTTCTGCTCTTTCTTTGCCCAGCATCGGAAGTACGGCTTTGAGGTGGTGCTCATTACCCAGAATATGCGCCAGATTGACCGTCAGATTCGGGATTTGTGCGAAATCGAAGTCGTGCATCGTAAACTCAATAACTTCTCCCTCTGGTCCGTTTTGCCCTTTCCGCTCTTTGTGGCGGTCGAACGGAACGTGACCATCCGGGAAAAGAACGACCATGAATTTTTTCTGTATTCCAAAAAGGTAGGTGATCTCTATGATACGTTTTATGACTTTACTCAGTCGGGTGTTGCGGCAGTGCCAAAGGCTCGTAAACAAGCTATTCTGGCTGCTGAGATAGCACCAGAGGAAAGACGCCCGCAAAAGCGCCGTTCTCCCAGGCCGTCCCGGCTCCATTGGGCAGCGGACGACGGATCAGCGGAAGGGGTGCGCCAGCGGGGCCCCGCTGCTGACCGCCGCCCGCACCCCGAGGAAACCTTGGAAGGTAAGGTCGACCGGTTCTTCCAGCTGGAGAATGAATGACCGCCTCCCCATAAACACCCTCTGACCAGGGAAGGTTTATCCTTTCCTGGCCTAAGAGGGTGCCCGCCGAAGGCGAAAAAATATGACTGCAGCATGCCCCCGGAACGAGAAGGCCGGAGGCCTTCTACTTGACATAAGTATCACATTCCGGGGATTGTACCGAAAGGGATACAATGGAATACAAAATATACAACGCAGTGCAGGTCAAAAAGATGGCGGATTACTACAAGCTGACCATCACCAAGGAAGTGACCTATGGGCGGAGTATTCGGAAATATACCCCCAAGGGCAAGGCCAATCAAAAAAAGCTTAAAAACAATGTACAGCGGGCTAAAAACACCGTCCTTGAAAAGGCTTTGTGTAATGACTGGACATGGTTCGTGACCCTTACCCTGGATAAAGCAAAGTACCAGCGGGATAACCTGTCCCTTTTTCAGAAAGACCTTTCCCAGTGGATACGGGATTACCGAAAAAAGTATCGAAAACAAGATCCGGCTTTTGATGTGAAATACCTGTTCATTCCTGAATTGCATGCCGATGGTAAAAACTGGCACATGCACGGTTTGTTGTCCGAGCTTCCCTGGGATGATCTGGAACCGCACCCGGTGCGCTCCCTTTCCGAAAAGGGCTATCTGAACTGGGCGCCCTATCAAAAAAAGTTTGGCTTCTGTTCTCTGGGCGCTATTCGGGATAATACCCGGACCGCCCTTTATATCACAAAGTATATTACAAAGGATTTAGCCCGATCAGTTACCGACCTGGATGCCAATTTGTATTATTGCTCGACCGGTTTAAACAAAGCCGAGGTCGTTTCAAAGGGCAAGCTCACAAAAGCCGTTGATTTCAGTTTGGACTTTGAAGGGGCGTGGTGCTCCCAACAGTTTGTGGATCAATACGATTTTTTTAAAGATTACTATCTGGAATTGGATTTATGAGGAGGTTTTGACATGGCTGCTTATATGACACTGGATCAGCGCAAACAGATTGAAACATGCCTTAAGCTGGAGTTAAACACCCAGGACATTGCTGATGTGATCGGTATGTCCGAGCGGACCGTACGGCGTGAGATTAAGCGTGGCACCATCATGCTTTACAATACCAAATTGGTTGAATATTCGTGTTACTGTCCCGATTATGCCCAGACACTGGCCGATGAAGCTTCCAAACGAAAAGGCCGTAAATGCAAGCTGGCTGATGATCCAGATTTCATTGAGTACATTGAAAACAAGATTATCAATGAACGCTGGTCTCCCGATGTCGCTTTAGGTCGTGCCCGCTTTGAAGGGAAAAAGTTCAAAACCACCATCTGTACCGGTACACTCTATAACTACATCAAACAAGGCCGTTTTCCGCGTTTAACCATAAACGATCTGCACCGTAAAGGCATGACCAACAAACACAAAACAGAGAATGAAGTAAAATCAAGGAAAGGCTTGGGGAACCGCCGGATTGATGAACGTCCTGACAAAGTTGAAACACGCCTTGAATGGGGGCATTGGGAGATGGACTGTATTAAATCTGCCCGTGGACAGAAAACAGGGCTCCTTACCATCATTGAAAGAACTTCCCGGGATACCCTTGTCTTTAAACTGCCCTTTGTTTCCCAGGCCTGTGTAAAGGAAGTATTGGACAGCCTGGAACGGAAATACCGTTACCAGTTCAAGAAAATTTTCAAAAGTATCACCATGGACAATGGCTCCGAATTCATCGATCAGGACACCATTGAGACCTCCATCTATACCAAGAAAAAAAGGACAACAGCTTATTACTGTCATCCTTACCGCTCAAGCGAACGCGGCAGCAACGAAAACGTCAACGGCATGGTTCGCCGCTTTGTGAAAAAAGGTGTAAATATCGCTTCCTTAAGTGAACAGTTCATCAAACGGGTTGAATCCTGGATTAATAATTATCCGCGTAAAATTCTCGGTTATCGCACTTCTGCGGAGCTTTTCGGTATGTTTATTCAGAATTTGTCTTAAGTTTTTAACTTTTTGGACATTTTTTCTTGACATTCACATTTATTTTTCATTCATGAAAAAACGGCTGTAGGCTGCGCCTTCCAGATTATCATAATCACAAACAACAAATGAGTCCATTTTGGTCGCTTTCAAAATATTGTCTAGGATACTGGTACCCGCAATGATAATATCCGCGCGCTTCGCCTCCAGACCGACAATCTGACGGCGCTCATCAATCGTTTTTGAAGCCAGATCCATGATGATCGATTCAAGCTCCGCTTTGGTGACAACACTCTGATGCACCTGCTCACTGTCATAAATTTTCAGTTTTTGTTTAATCGTGGATACCGTTGTGGCTGTTCCGCCAATACCGATCAACTTATAAGGTTTATAAGCTTCGTAATCAGCAAGGGCATTCTCAAGGGCTTCGATTGCATTTTGATTTAACTGATTCAGCTCATCTGCATTGGGCGGATCATTCTCAATAAAAGTTTCTGTGGAACGAACGCTTCCAATATCCAGACTTTTCATTCTTAAGAGATTTCGGCCCTGTCCATAAATCAATTCGGTACTGCCTCCACCAATATCAAAGATCAGCAAGCCCTCATCAAAGCATTGTGATACGCCGATAAAGCCATATTCCGCCTCTTTTTCACCTGAAATAACCTCAACCTTCATCCCAAGCTTTTGTGCGGCTAAATCAATAAATTCTGAAGAATTTTCAGCATCTCGGAGCGCACTTGTACCAAAAATAAACATTTCCCTTACTTCGTAATCCTCAGCGATGCTCTTATACTCCTCTAAGGCTTCAATATTTCGCTTGATCGCATCCGGATGAAGGCGTTTGGTCTTATTAACGCCCTGGCCCATCCGGGTATACCGGACCGATTTATTAACGCGAAACAGCTGTCCTTTTTTATCTTTTCTAAATATCAGCATTCTCGTTGAATTTGTTCCGATATCAATCACCGCTCGATTGATTTTAGGTTGTTTTGGTACACTTGATTCACTCATTCGTTTTCCTCACTTTGTTGCTCATCGCTATTGGAACTATCCTGACCACCTTCGTCTGCTGTTGGTGTCGGCTGTTCTGCCGGCTGCTCACTGTTACTCTGTCCGTTATTATCTTTACCTTCTACGGGCACTACAATCTTTTCATCCGGATAATAAAGGCCCAGGTATTTTCGTGCAATGAGTTCGATATAATTTTTTGTTCCGATTTGTTTAATGTCTTCGTCCAATTGTTCGCTTTTCTTCTTTGCCTCGTCAAGCTTGGACTGAATATCTACTTTTTGGGCATTAAGCTGATGAATTTTCATGGCATTTGTTCCAAACAGTGTGCCCACAAAGATTAAAAGCACAAGGGTCACAATAATCGTCCCCATTTTAGGCTTGAAGCGCCTGCGCAGATCTTTTTTTTTCTTTTCCGCCACTGTTTTTCACCACCTGTTTTTTTATTTATTGTAACATAATCTACTTCATTCAGCTATTATAAACGATAAAACCCAGTCAATTCTTAATCTAAAGTTCCCGGTACATTTCTGTGGCTTTATCCTTAGGGGCATGTTCTAAAAGCTCTAAAACCTCAATTTTCTGTTCGCCATCGCCGTATGCTATGGTGAGAATATCGCCAACCTTCAAACGGCTCCCAGGCTTTGCCTCTTTTCCATTAATCGTAATCCGCCCTCCATCACATGCCGCTTTTCCCACGGTACGGCGTTTGATTAAACGGGCATTTTTCAAAAATTTATCAACTCGCATTGAATTTCCTTTCTAAAATCAAAAGGGCCGAAGCAATACTGCTCCGGCCCTCCCTTGATTATTTGTTTAATTCGTCTTTAAATGCTTTTCCTGCTTTAAATGCTGGAGCTTTTGAAGCAGCAATTTCAATTGGTTCTTTGGTTCTTGGATTTAAACCGGTTCTAGCAGCTCTTTCACGAACATCAAAAGTACCGAAACCTACCAGAGCAACTTTGTCGCCGTCCTTTAAGGCGTCAACAACGGTATCCATAAAAGCACCTAAAGCTTTTTCTGAGTCCTTTTTAGATAATCCCGATTTTTCTGCCATAGCGGCAATTAATTCTGATTTGTTCATTCTTATCCCTCCGTAAAGTGTGATCTTTATGTTTTAATTTTTATGATTATTATTATAATCACGTTTCGCTAAAAAATACAAGCATTTTCTGTATTTTTAGCTAAAAACCTTAGTTTTTTAAGGATTTTACCAGTTGCCACAGCTGCTCAAGACCATCAAGGTCGTAATCAAGCATACTTTTTTGTTCATTTAGGGTAATTTTTTCCATTTCTTTAAAACGCATGATAAACTTTTGTGTCGCTTTACGCAGTGCAGTCTCAGGCTGAATTTTTGCCAGGCGGGCAACATTGACAACCGCAAACAGCAAATCCCCCAGTTCTTCTTCTAGTTTATCCGGGCATTCATTTATAATTTCCGCTCTTACTTCTTTTTCTTCCTCCGCAACCTTCTCTAATGCATCCAATGGGTTTTCCAAATCGAACCCAACTTTGGCCGCTTTGGATTGAACCTTACAGGCCTCCATTAACGCAGTAAATTCTTTGGGAATTCGCGCCATTTCATCGGAGATCGTTTGTGTCTGCTTCTCTGTTTTTTTGATTTCATCCCAATTGGTCACCACCTCTTCGGATGAAATCTCCTCGGGAGTCATAAACACATGAGGGTGCCGGCGTACCATCTTTTGATTGATTTCTTCCAGAACATCATTAATTGTGAAAAGTCCTTCTTCTCTGCCAAGCTGTGCATGAAAAATAATCTGAAAAAGCAGATCTCCCAGTTCCTCTATCAGATTTTCTGTATCCTCTGTCTCAATAGCATCCATCACTTCATAGGTTTCCTCCAGCAGATATGCTTTAAGGCTCTCATGTGTTTGCTTTCTGTCCCAGGGGCAGCCCTCCGGACTTCTGAGGATCTCCATAATTTCAAGCAGCTTTTGATAGCTTCTCATGCCCTTTTTATCCGGCGGGATATAGAGCGTGGTTAAATGGTTGATCTCATCAGTCCAGTCCATCTCACACAATGGAACCTCTTTAATGATCTCTTGTCCCGGAATTCCGGCGTTGATGAGCAAAACAACCGGATAATCATCTGGATAGTAATCCAACAGGAAAAGCTTAATTTCTGATGCCATATGACGGTTGAAAACCTGAGTGACCAGATTCCCCATTGCCTTGTCCGGAATTTGTTTGTTAATTTCAAAGGCGTCAATAATCTTCAGACCATTTACGGGGTCTTCCTTTAATGCTGTCATGGAAACATCAACAAAGCTCACCCCCGAATAAATCTGGTAGCTTATCTTCTTTTCCTGGCATTTATGCATTAAATTGACGACACTCTGTTCCCCAAACAGCGGGTTGCCAGGAACCGCATAAACCAGCGTTTCTCCAGTCTGTGCTTTCTGGATAAGTTCTTCTGCGATCTTTTCATAAACGTCCTCAAAACACTCACAGCTTTTATACAATGTATCAAAACTGACGTACATTATCCCACGTTTCTCCAGCTCTTTGACTACGGGGTGGACGGCTGTTCTGAAATAATTTTTACTGTCGTTCTGGAGTAATTCCAGTGTTTCTACTGTTAGCTGGCCCAAGGCACCGGGCCCTAAACCTACAATACTTATCTGTGACATAGCTTTCCTCTATTCTAGCGATATAAAATCCCTCTGATTTTCCTGTAAACCGGTTCGATAATCTTCTGTGCTGGCAGAATAGCCATTTCTTCTTCTGTGATTCCACCAATCAAAATCATCAGGAAAAAATACACAGCAACGGCAACCACCACCGCTGTCACGACTGCGATAAAATTGCCTGCGAGCATGCTTACCAATGCGTAAACACCCCAGGTAGCAAGCCCCATCAGAATGGCTGAAACCAATGGTTTAAAAAGCGTTTGCTTCGCATCCATCTGGAACCCGGTAAAACGCTTGACGCAGATATAATTAGATATCGTTAAATAAACAAAAGTAATCATACTGCTGATAACAATCCCATAGATGTTAAACGCAGGCACTGCCAGACAGATCCATCCTGTTACAAAACGGATTACAATCGCAATAGCAAGATTGATCAATGGTACTCTGAAGCGGTCTATGGCCTGGAGAATGCTTTGAAATGTGTTTGAAAGCATCATAAAAATAGTCGCGTACGAGTAATATTTTAAAATTTCGGGTCCATAAGGTGAGCCTTGAAAAAGAATATCAAAAATTCCCTGTGAGAGCACAGAAAGGCCAATACAGCAAGGTAAAGCTACCATAATAACCAGACGGATGGCAACATCAATTTTATGCCCCATTGCCTTTTTATCACGGAGGGCAAAGGATTCCGAAATCGCCGGTATCATGGCAACCGCAAGGGTTCCACTGATAACGAGCGGTATATTAATCAGCGTATCCGCATTGGCAAAATCGCCGATCATGGTCGTTGCGGTATGGGCGTCAACCCCTGCGAGCGCCAGTCTCGGGATATAGATCATTGAGTCAATCATCGAAAACAGCGAGACAATGGCGGATGTCAGCGTAACCGGGACCGCGATGATCACAAGGCGCTTGAATATCTGTTTATTTGTAAGCGGTACCGGCCGGCTTGTCTGCTTTAATGTTTTTTTATTGGCGGCTGTGAAAGCCCAGTATAAGAACCAGAGAAAAAGCATCGCAAACAGGCCACCGGCAGTTGCTCCAAAAACGGCGCCGCCGACGCCCATTCCAACACCCATTCCACTGGAAATGAAATACCAGCACAAAAAAACGCCCAGACCCACCCGAACAATCTGCTCAATAATCTGAGAGATGGCTGTTGGATTCATGATTTGAAAGCCCTGGAAAAAACCTCGGAAGGATGAGCAAATCGCTATAATAAGCGGCGCCATCGCAATGGCCATAATGGCTGGAAAGCTTTCACCCGGCCAGTTCGCAACAGTTATCAGCCAATCCGCCCCCAGAAAAAGAAAGGCAGTGGAAAGGCCGCCCATAATCAGCAGTGTCCAAAACGAAACCTTAAAGACATTATGCGCTGCCAGGTAATCCTTAATTGCAATATTTTCAGAGATCATTTTGGAAATTGCCACTGGCAGCCCCACCGTTGAAACCATCAGCAACAGATTATAAACATTTGTGACATTGCTGTATATGCCATTACCATAGCTTCCGACAAGGTTATATACCGGCACCTTGTAGAATAACCCAAGAAGACGCGAAAGAATCCCGGCTACTGCCAGAATTGTCGCTCCTTTTAGATAACTACTCGCTTTTTTACTCACTTGAAAACCTCTTTCAACGAAATAAGTATCATTATAACTTTTTTGCAGTGGATACGCAAATTAAAAGGCCTGCCTTACAGCAAGCCTTTGACTCATGAGAACTATTGGACTTTCTTGTCATAAATCTGAATATTTAATTCCGATTTTAACTGATCCATGTAGGTTTCGAGCGTGGTTTTAATATCATAGATATCAATTTTTTCTTTTTTCAGCAAGTCTTCCTTGAGTTTGTTATAATCTTCAGTACCTTTTTCCTCTTTTACAGACGCTGTTATTTCATCCTTTTTATCTTCAAAACTCGCTTCACCGGCGTCGTTTTTATCATAAACATAGATAACATGGTAACCGTACTCTGTTTTTACAGGTTTGCTGACACTGTTTTTTTCCATACCAAAAGCTGCATCAGAAAATTCGCTAACCATTTTTTCTTTATTGAAGGAACCCAAATCCGTTGCTTCTTTTACTTTTTCATTGGATTTGTATTCGTTCATTATTTTTTCAAAATCCTCTTTTGTCTTTGCATCTTTGGCTTTCTCGTAAATTTCATTTGCCAGAGCTTCATCTTCTGTCAGAATATGCTCTGCCGAAACTGTACTTTCATCATAAGAATCTTTATGCTCTTTATAGTATTTACGCAAATCCGTGTCACTGACTTTGACATCTTCTGTCACTTTTGCCTGGATGGCCTGACCCGCCGCAGTCCCTTTAGCGTCTTCCTTTTGGTATTCGTCGTATTTTTCTTTTGTGAGGAAGTAGCTTTCAAGATACTGATTCAGCTCATCATCTGTCTGAAACATCATATTTTGAATAGATTGTTTAGTCTGAAGCGCATTATCGATTTCTTCCTGTTTTATTTCAATATTATTATCTTCACAGTACTTAATCAGGGCTTTGTTTTGAGCGATTGAATTAAAAATTGATTCATTTGTTTCTTTCACACTCGCATCATCTGTCTGCAACCCCTGTCCACCCGAATAATAAGAGGTGATTTCTTCATTGATATAATAATAATTATAAATTCCACGCTTAATTTCTTCATCGTTGATTTTTCCAACCACCTGATCCAGTTCTTCCTCAGGATGCTCTTTTAAATAATCCGTATGCTTGGAATAGCATTCGCTGGCATAGCTGTTGTCAACCATGAAGGTTTTCATAAATTGTGTGAAGGAATCATTATTGGTATTGTATTTAGACAGGATGCTGTCATATTTATTTCCTGCTGATGTTTTCAAGCTGTCCAGCGCTGTCTGAGCCTGGCTTTCAGCAGCTGCCTCATCGACTGTAAGGTTGTCCTTTTTGGCCTGAGCCGTCATTGCCCCAACCTGAACCAGGCTGTCCAGTAAATCTTTTTTGAATTCAGTCAGTTCAGACCCTGTTGGCATCGAGCTCCCGTTGGCCGTGTAATACAGATCATAATAGGCCATATAGTTGTTAAAAGACTCTTTTGTCATAGATTGACCGTCGATCTCCGCAATAACCTGCTGGTTATCCTTTTCTGGATTGACGGAAACCAGTGAACAACCGGTTGTCAGTGTTGTAATCCCCAGCGTGACCGCTAAAGCCAATACGACACCCCTGATCTTGTTTTTCTGCATTTTGCTCTCCTTAAAAATTGTGATTTTTATATTTTAACATATTTTATCTTAATGACATCTTAATTATTTTAAATCCTCAAAAAATGAAATAATTTCTTTTAAAATATCTTTATCCTTAACCGATGATAAATTAAAGCTCCAGCAGGCTTCTTCTGCTTTTCCCGCTTTAAATTTCACTTTGTATTTCCGTATTAATTCCGGCATTTTCTCGGCATCCGGCACAAAGACTTCCTTTTTTTCGCTAAAGGTCAGATAGATGAACTGTCCCTTCTGCTTAATTTCCTTAATTCCAATGACTGAGGCCATATTTTTTATCATCGCAATGGACATCAGATTATAGACACCATTTGGTATATCCCCAAAGCGGTCAAGAAGCTCTTCTTCGAAATCATCATAATCCTCAAGCGTCTTAATAAATGTCAGCTTTTTGTAAATATCATATTTCAGCTCTTCACTGCTGATATAGCGCTCAGGAATATAGCCGTCAATATCCAGATTGATCCGAATTGGCTCTTCTGTCTCAACTTCCACGCCGTCCATGCGTTTACTGATAGCCTCTTCCAAAATACGGCAGTACAGCTCATAACCGATTTTAAATAAATGTCCCGACTGCTCTGCTCCCAAAATATTACCTGCCCCACGGATTTCAAGATCGCGCATGGCTACCTTAAAACCTGATCCAAAGGCCGTAAAATCCTTGATGGCTTTTAAACGCTTTTGGGCAATTTCCGTCAGAATTTCCTTTTTATGGGTAACATAGGTATAGGCCTGAACGTCGGATCTTCCGACACGGCCTCTCAGCTGGTAAAGCTGAGAAAGGCCAAAATGATCTCCCTCATCAATGATCATGGTATTGGCGTTTTTAACGTCTAATCCTGACTCAACGATGGTGGTTGTCACTAATATATCAAAATCATGGTTTAAGAAATCTACCATAATATCTTCCAGCTCACTGCCGCTCATCCGGCCGTGTGCCACTACAATTCTCGCATCTGGCACAAGAGACTGTACGTCAATGGCAACCTCATGGATATCGTGAACACGGTTATGAACATAATAAACCTGTCCTCCGCGGCCAAGTTCGCGGTTGATGGCATCCTGAACAATCAGCGGGTTATAAGCCATAACATAGGTTTGTACCGGCCTTCTGCCTTCTGGTGGCTCTTCAATGACACTCATATCACGCACGCCGGTCATCGACATATGCAGTGTACGCGGGATCGGGGTTGCACTTAAGGTCAGAACATCGACATTCTGTTTTAGCTGCTTAATTTTTTCCTTAGACCTTACTCCAAAACGCTGCTCTTCATCGATAATAAGCAGACCAAGGTCTTTAAAATGAACATCCTGGGATAAAAGGCGGTGTGTGCCGATGATCATGTCCAGCTTACCAAGCGCCAGATCTCCTAAAATTTTCTTTTGCTGTCCAGAGGTTCTGAAACGGCTGATCACTTCTACACTGATAGGATATTTTCGAAAACGATCTAGAACGGTATTGTAATGCTGTTGTGCCAAAATCGTTGTGGGCACCAGCATTGCCACTTGTTTTCCTTCCATAACAGCTTTGAAAGCTGCCCGCAGGGCTACCTCTGTCTTTCCATACCCAACATCACCGCACAGAAGACGGTCCATGGGTATTTCCGATTCCATATCCGATTTAATCTCTTCGACGCAGCGCAGCTGGTCCTCTGTTTCGACATAGGGAAAATCATCCTCAAACTCTTTTTGCCAGGATGTATCCGGGCTGTAGGCGTAGCCCTTCATCGAACGCCGTTTGGCATACAGGGCGATGAGCTCGTCGGCCATATCTTCGACTGCTTTCTGGGCTTTGTTTTTTGCCTTCTGCCAGTCGGGATTTCCCATCTGATTAACCTTTGGCTTTTTATCGCCGCCTGTACCGATATAAACCTGAACAGAGTCCATCTGCTCTACTGGTATGTAAAGCCTGGCATCCCCAGCATATTCAATCACCATCAGGTCTTTGGTTACATTGTCAATTGTCAGCTGCTCAATTCCGCGGTATATCCCAATACCATGCACATCGTGAACAACATAGTCCCCTACATGCAGTTCGGCAAAGGAATCAATCTTTCTTCCCTTGTGCTTTTTCTTTCTCTGGGAAGTTCGTTTTTCTTTGAATATCTCAGACTCATTAATGTAGACAACCTTCTCGTCCTCCATTTCAAAGCCTTCGGAAATTTCTCCGACAGAAAGCTGTATACCGGGCCCCTCATTCTCAACAAAATTAAAGACCTCCTGGTCTACCAGATATTGCTTGACGGTTTCACGTGTCTTCTCGGTTTTACAGCAGATATGAATCCGGTATCCCAGCGTAATACGACGGTTTAAAAAGTCCAAGAATAAGGGAAACTGCCCCGCAAGGCTTTCAAGGTCGCGGGAGTTCATATCCAAATTCATTCCCTTTTTTGCTCTGCTGTTAAAAAGATACTCTTTAACCGCAGGACAGCCTTCAAGGCTTTTTTCGATATGATGGAAAGTAAAAAACTTATTTTTTTCCTCGGGCAAAATGTATCCCTGCGTTATGAGGGACTCATAATCCAGCCATGTTTTCTTTATAAAAATATCATAGGTTTCTTTGATCCGCGTATATTCATCCCAGATAACAATATTTTTCCCAACATAATCCATAAAGGAGTCATTTTCCTTAATAAAGGTAAACAGGGTTTCGTCATATTGGGCGCCTTCCTGCTCCAGCTTTTCGACAAGCTCCATATAGAGCTCGTTTCCGTCATATTTTTTGTGGATCATCTTAAAAATCTTCTGCCGTTCTTCCTCAGACAAAACGATTTCTTTTGCAGGAGCGATACGAACATTTTCTATCTGATCATAGGACAGCTGACTGTCGACATCAAAAAGACGCATTGAGTCTACTTCGTCATCAAAAAATTCAATGCGGACCCCATCATCAGAGGTTACGTTATAGATATCTAAAATCCCACCGCGCAGTGCAAACTGTCCCTTCGACTCTACCTGATAAACTCTTTCATAACCCAGATTCACAAGTCTTATGGCCAATGCTTCCAAATCAAAGGTATCACCGTTATTAATCGAAAAAAACAGTTTTTCCATCGCTTCCCTGGGAACCATCTTTTTTAAAATACTGTCAATTGACGCAACGATAATATACTTTCCACCTGAAAACAGCTTTTCGATTACCGTCATACGCTGATGGGCAATATCCTGGCTATGGGCATCTGAAAAATAGTCATGAACCGGCTCCAGGGGGTAATACAGCACATCGGTGGTATCTCTGAATTTCCTCAAAATTTCAGCCTTTTTTTGAGCATCTCTGTCAGAATGGGTGATAAACAAAACATTCGTATCAAAATGTTCATAGGTCAAAAGCGTTAAAAAGCCTTTAAGGCCAGTCTTGACATTTGAGAGATTAACCCCTATGGATTCTTCAATGGCTTCAAATATTTTTTCAATTTTAGGCGTTCCTTTTAAGTCATTAAACAGTCGATCCATTTCCTCTCCTTATACAGCACTAGCCCGGATCGAGTGACCCGGGCTTTGTACTTATTTATTTTACTGATTCTGATCCTCAGAACCTTGTTTTTCTGCTTTCTCGGCTTTTTCTTTCCTGTTTAAGCGGTTCATGGCAAAATCGATATCCTCATTTATAAAGAATTCCACCGCTTCCGCTGCTTTTTTTACTGCTTCACGCATAACTTCCGTTTCATCTGATGTAAATTTACTGAGAACATAATTTGCCAAATCCCACTGAGGTGGTTTTTTTCCGATTCCGATTCGGATTCGTGGAAAATTTTGATCTTGAAGCTGGTAGATAATCGAACGCATGCCATTATGTGTCCCGGCACTTCCCTTTTTCCGTATTCTGATTTTACCCGGATCAAGGTCAATATCATCGTAAATAACCAGCGTGTTTTCCAGCGGTACATCGTAGTAGGAAACCAGTTCCTCCACACAGAGGCCGCTGTTGTTCATATAGGTCATGGGCTTAACCAGCATTACTTTTTTACCATTTTCAAAATAAATGCCTGTTAATCCTTCGTGTTCATCTTTTGTAATCTGGACATTCTTTTGACCGGCAATATAGTCAACCGCCTCAAATCCAATATTATGGCGTGTTAAGGCATACTCTCTGCCTGGATTACCAAGCCCTATTATCAAATACATGGAAGCTTAGACATATCTTTCTGAAAATAATTTACTGAGAGAACGGCCGAAATGAACATAGTCAATGGCGCGGCCAAACAGCGTTCCAGTGGAAAGGATTTTTATTTTGTCAATCCGTTTTTCTTCCGGAACCACGAGAGTGTCCAGCGTAATCAGCTCTTCAATGGCTGAATTCTGGATTCTTTCAATGGCCGGCCCGGAAAAAACACCATGCGTACAGGCTGCCCGTACTGATTTTGCTCCCAGTTTCATCAAAGCATCCGCCCCTGTGGTAATGGTTCCCGCAGTATCGATCATGTCATCAATCAGAATACAGTTCTTTCCTTCAACATTACCAATAACATTCATGACTTCAGTAACATTTGGTCTTGGACGCTGCTTGTCAATAATTGCAAAAGGACATTCCAGCGTTCTCGCTAATTTTCTGGAACGCTTAACACTCCCTGCATCTGGTGACACAACCACCATGTCGTCCAGACGAAGATTTTTAAAATATTCAGCAATTAAGCCGCCGCCGGATAAGTGATCCAGAGGAATATCAAAGAACCCCTGAATTTGATTGGAATGAAGATCCATTGTAATAACGCGGTCCGCGCCAGCCGTTGTGATCAGGTTAGCCACCAGCTTAGCTGTAATCGGATCTCTGGATTTTGCTTTACGGTCCTGTCTCGCATAACCATAATAAGGAATAACGGCATTGATACGGCCTGCTGAAGCACGGCGCATCGCATCAATGATAATCAGCAGCTCCATCAGGTTATCATTACAAGGATTCCCTGTTGACTGGATAACGTAAACATCTGCTCCACGAACAGATTCAAAGACATTAAGACCAATTTCCCCATCACTGAAATGAAGAATGTCTGCGTTGCAAAGCTGTACTTCTAAATAATCTGCGATATCCTCAGCTAATTTTCTGTTGGAATTACCCGCAATGATCTTAATTCCGCCAAATTTTCCATCCATCTTTTTTTGCACCTCATATTTTATTTAAATTTATTTACTGATTTTTTTAATTTGATTCATCTGAAGGGCATACCCCTCTTTATTTACCTGACGCGCACGCGCAACAGCTAAGGTATCTTCCGGTACATCATCCGTAATGGTTGAGCCTGCTGCGACATAAGAGCCCTCTTTTACCGTTACCGGTGAAACCAGATTACTGTTGCAGCCGATAAAACAATTATCCTCAACAACCGTGCGATATTTATGGGTACCATCATAATTGACAAAAACCGTGCCACAGCCTAAATTAACATTTTTTCCAACCTCAGCATCGCCGATATAGGTTAAATGAGATGCCTTCGCACCATCCTTCATAACAGCGTTCTTAACCTCTACAAAATCGCCAACCTTGACATTTTTTCCAATATGGCTGTTTGGACGCAGATAAGCATATGGACCCACATGTGTATTTTCATCGACAAAGCTGTCCAATATGGTTGAAATCTGAACATCCACTCCATCTGCGATAGTCGAATTGACAATACGGCTGTTATGCCCGATAATACAGTTTTCACCAATAATCACCCTGCCTTCTGTGATAACGCCAGGATAAACAACGGTGTCTTTTCCTACCTTTGTCTCTGCACTCAGGTATGTATTTTCAGGGTCGATCAGGATTGCACCTGCCTCCATCAATGAAGTGTTAATGCGGCGGCGCATGATTTTCCCAATTTCAGCCAGCTGGACCTTTGAATTAACCGCTGCGATATCATCAACATCCGGAGTCGGGTAAGAACCTACCTTTTTCCCCATTCCCCTTAAAATTTCAATGGTATCGGTCAAATAATATTCACCCTGAACATTATCCGAGTTAATGGCCTGCAATGCTGTCTTTAACGCCTGGGCATCAAAGCAGTACATTCCGGAATTAATCTCTTTTATACTGCGTTCTTCCTGTGTCGCATCCTTGTGCTCTACGATTTTTATCAGTTCCTCGCCCTCTTTGACAATTCTTCCATAACCCGTTGGATCGTCAAAAACAGCGGTTAATACCGTCGCGGAAAAACCGCCTTCTTCGTGGGCTTTTACAAGTTCTTCCAGTGTTTCCTTACGAACTAAAGGCGCATCGCCGACTAAAACAAGCACATTACCCTCAAAATTCTCAAAAAACGGTAATGCCTGAAGAACGGCGTGGCCAGTGCCAAGCTGCTCCTTCTGTTCAATCGCCGTAAGATTTTCAGGAAGAGCAGCTCTCACAACATCTGCTTTATATCCCACAATTACGGCAATGTCATCCGCACCAGCGGCCTTACTGGCAGAAATAACATAATCCAGCATCGTTTTTCCGCCGACTTCATGGAGCACCTTTGGTTTTTCAGAAACCATACGCGTACCATGTCCGGCAGCCAAAATCACTGTTTTGGTTGATTTCATTTTCTTAATTCTCCAATATTCCAGTTTAAAACTTGAATTTTATATTAACATTCATATAAAGGGACTCTTTACCATGAAAAATAATACCCTTTATCATTATAAATGTCTACAGCTAATTTACTTTTGTAAACGTCAAAAGAGGGAACCATGTTCCCTCCTCTCAATTTCTTACTTTTCTATTTGTACTAAAATGATCATAGAAGCCCTTATTCTTCTGAATCATCTTCAAAATCTACTTCGAGATCAATTTCTTCAGGTTCAGTCTCTTCTGCTTTTTCCAGTACTGCTTTTTCATAGGCTTCCAAAACGATTCCTTGCATTTCCTTGCGGGTACTGGAGGTGATCGGGTGACAGATGTCTTTAAAATCTCCGTCCGGTGTTTTTCTACTAGGCATTGCAATGAAATAACCATTCTGTCCTTCGATTACTTTGATATCATGCACGACAAATTCATCGTCAAACGTAACCGACACGATTCCTCTCATTTTCCCTGTTGGATAAATTTTTCTTACTCTTACGTCTGTAATTACCATAATGTAAGCCTCCCCTTCGATTGTAGTAAATAAAATCACATCTTACTATACCTTTACATTATAGTACCATATTTTAGACAAAATTAAAACAAAAACTTACCCGATTATTTTGTATTCTATCACCATTTTATGGACATTATTTCATGGTCAACTCTACAAGCGTTTTTTCCTTGTCATTTAACGCGGTCCGCATACGCAGGAGCGGTAAGTAATGATCAACAAGCTTGTTGTCCGGCTCTTCTGTCACAAAAATGACACAAGGCCCGATAATGACAGCGCCGACTTCTTCCATTAAATTCATCATTCCCTTGGCGGTTCCTCCGCCTTTCATAAAATCGTCAATAATCAATACTTTTTTGCCTTCAAGGTTGACCCTTCGGCTCAAATACATGGTATTAATCTTATTCGTCGAGCCAGAAACATAATTCATACTCGTTGTGGTTCCTTCGGTCACCTTATTTGATCTTCTGATAACTGTCATCGGCACATTCAAAAAGCGCGCACTCTCGAGGGCTACTGAGATTCCTTTCGTCTCTGTTGTCACGACATACTCTACATCCTGCTCAAAATATTTTCCCGCGATAATTTTCCCAAGCCGCTGTGCATAATATGGACTTGAGAGGATATCGCTGTAGTAAAGGAACCCTCCCTGAATTTTACGTTCAGGTTCCATGAGTCTTTCCGCTATCTCTGACAGGATTGTTCTTTCTTCTTCCTCAGACACCACCGGAAGATATTTAACACCGCCCGCGGCGCCTGACACTGTTTCGATTCTCCCCATTTTCATCATTTCCAAGGCGCTTTTCACAATGGCAACATCCTCACAGACACTTGTTTTAGATGCATCAAAAAGCTGACTGAAATAATTATAGGTCAGCACTTTATTGGGGTTGTCTGTCAATATTTTTGTAATTGCACAAACACGTTCATTCTTTTTCATTTATTCACCTATAAAACCCGAACATTTTTTAGTCTATTTATAATTTTATTCATATTTAGAAAAAGTGCAAGTCTTTTTCGTCATTCCTTAATAAAATTCCTTAATGATGGGACTTTATCTTAATAAATAGCTGTGATATAATTCTTGTAGTCCATGAGAACTATAAGGAGCAAACAAATTGAAAGAAATACTAAAAAAGAAATTCAATCGTCCAATCGAAAAAATATTTTTTATCGGTATTGGAGGCAGCAGCATGAGCGGACTGGCAGGGATGGCCCTGGACCAGGGCTTTAAAGTGGAAGGCTCCGATATGGTTGAGTCCTCCTATACCGGAAAGTTAAAGGAACGCGATGTCAAAATTCATATCGGTCATGATTACAACAACATTCCAGAAGATGCCGATATGGTCGTCTACTCAGCGGCAATTCATGAGGATAACCCCGATATGGTCCGCGCCAAAGATCTCGGCTTGCCAATAGTCGAACGTTCGGATTATCTTGGGTTGATGTCTCTGGCTTTTGACAAAACCATCGGCGTTGCCGGTACACATGGAAAAACGACCACCTCTTCCATGATCGCCGCCTTACTCCATTACGCCGATTTTGATCCGAGCGTCAGCATCGGTGGAAAATTGCCTGAAATTGGCGGTAATGCCTGTTTGGGCGACAGCGATTATTTCGTCATTGAATCCTGCGAATATGTGGATTCCTTTTTAAAAACCTCTCATTATATTGGTATCATTACAAATATTGAGGAGGATCATCTTGATTATTTTACAGAGGGACTTCCTCAAATCAAAGAATCTTTCCGCAAATTTGGTGCGATTCTTCCGCCAGACGGCCTCATGATTGCCTACGGCGATTCTCAGGATGTGCTGGATACGGTAGAAAACCTCCGCTGTCCGGTTACCACCTATGGTTTCGCAGAAAAAAATGACTGGACCGCCCGCAATATTCAATACGATAATATGGGAAACGCTTCTTTTGACGCATACCATCACAATAAATTTTATGGCCATTTTGACATGAAAATTCCTGGCGAACACAATGTTTTAAACGCTTTGTCCTGTATTGCCTGCAGTGAATTTTTAGGAATTGATGAGGCTACCGTTCAAAAAACCCTTGATAATTTTCATGGTGCCAAAAGACGCTTTGAATTCCGGGGCGAGGTGAAGGGCATTAATGTGTATGAAGACTACGCCCACCATCCAACAGAATTAAAGGTCGTTATTGACGCGTGTTTAAATCATGCCCATAATAATTTGTGGGTTATTTTCCAGCCTCATACCTATTCAAGAACCTATTATCTTTTTGATGAATTTGTAGATGCCTTTGCCAAAGCAGACTTTATCATTCTTAACGATATCTATTCTGACCGTGAAGGAAATGAATGGGATATCTATTCTGAGGATTTGGCAAAACGCATTAAGGAAAAATATCATATTCCAACCATTGTTATGTCTGAGTTTAAAACCATTGTAAAATACTTAACGGATAATCTGGAATCCGATGATTTAGTGCTTGTAGCGGGCTCCCAGACCATCAATAAAGTGGCTTATATGCTGGTCGATGCATTAAAAGAAAAATATGCGTAGATAATTCGAAAAAATGATACAAAAATTTGACAACTCATCCTTTGTGTTTTTATTTCAGATAGGATACAATGATACGGTTAACAAAGGAGGTGTTGAACAATGCTTGAAACTTCACTCGTTGCCAGTTTAATGGCTTTTGTTGCCGGCCTCGGCATTCTTGCCGTTTTATTAATCTGTCTTATTCCAGTTGCATTGTATATATTTTCCAGCTTTGGACTTTATACGATGGCTTTGAACAAAAACATCGAGTATCCCTGGCTGGCCTGGATTCCAGTCGTGAAACTTTTTATATTAGGCGAAATTATCGGTGAAAAGGTAACAATCAGCTCGCTTAAAATTCCATATGCCCAGGTGATTCTACCCGTTGCATCTGTTTGCAGCGGCGCTTTAATCGCAATTCCTTTTTTGGGCTGGATTATCGGAATCGCGATAGCCGTATACAACTATGCCGCTTATTACCGGTTATATAAATTATATTATTCAGATTCTGCAGTACTTTTTCTTGTACTCAGTATCATTTTCCCGTTTATGCTTTCTGTTTTCCCCTTCGTTATCCGCAACAGGGAACCCTATGAGTATAGCTTTTCTTAAAAAAATGTGAATACCTCAGTGGAAATCCTCTGGGTATTCACATTATTTTTTGCATTCATCTTTAAAATACATTACAATAAACTTAATAACTATTTAAAGGAGGTTCGCCAATGGATTACTATTACGATTATTACGACTTCGGGGATTCTTTTTACAATTATGATGTCCTTGGGGCTTTCATCGGCATTATTCTTGTAATTTGTGTCTGTATCATTATATTTGCATGTATTTTTGCCATCATTACCTATATTTTTAAAGGGATAAGCCTCTACACACTTGCCAAAAAAAGAAATCTGCGCTATCCATGGGTCGCTTGGATTCCCATGGCAAATCAATACTTATTAGGCGCTTTGATTAACGATCAGGTATCTATCGGTTCGCTGCATATTCCATATGCTGCTATTATATTGCCCCTTTTATCTGGCGCAACAACACTTCTAGGCAATACAATGACACAGATTCCCTTTGTTGGGTGGATTTTCCTGTTTGTAGCCTGCATACTGGCAGCTATTTACGAATATGCTGCTTATTATTGGCTTTACCGCATCTATAATCCTAAAAACGCAACGCTCTATTTGGTGCTGAGTATTATTTTTCCAGTGACCATTCCGTTTTTCTGGTTTTCTTTAAGAGATAAGACTCCAAATTTTACGGATCTGCCACGGACAAAACCCTGTTCTCAAAACCCTCGGGCGATCCTGTCATTTTGCCTTGGTATTCTTTCCATGCTCTCCAGCTTCGCCGGCGGGGGCTTTTGGATCGGCGTTTGTGCCATTATTTTTGGTATTCTGTCTTATCAGGAATTAAAAAAGGAGAATTTATCCGCCTCATTTGCCATTCTGGGCATTATTTTTGGCGCGCTTGGTATTGTCATGATCTTTGTCCTTCCCTTCATCGGGCTGGCTGTTTTTCAGGGACACAGCCTGATCAACCGGATTACGGACAGCCTGTATACCAATACCACCCGATACCCTTTTTTATAGTTAATATAGGAGAACTTAAATGAAAGAATATGGTTTAGTCCTTAGCGGCGGCGGAACAAAAGGTGCCTTTGAGATTGGCGTATGGCAGGCGCTTCGCGAGATGGATATCCAAACCCCCTGTGTTATCGGAACCTCTGTAGGTGCTTTAAACGCCGCTGTTATCGCCCAAAACGACTTTGACAAGGCACTTGACTTCTGGTCAAACCTGACCATTAACCAGGTCCTCAACCTTAACACACGCATGACCAATAAATATGTTGAGCAATGGTCTAAAACCAGTTTTGACTTTTTCAGATTGTCTTTTTTGAATGATTTATTTCATGGCGGCTTTGATATAACACCGCTGCGCGAAAATCTTCAAAAGCTTATATCGGAGGAGGCTATTCGCAAGTCGCCGGTACGCCTGGGGCTTGTAACCGTACGCCTGAATACACTCTCCCCCATTAAAATGATGATCGAGGATATTCCTGAAGGAAAATTGCTTGACTACTTACTTGCCAGCGCCGCCTTTCCTGTTTTTCAGAAACAGGAAATCGACGGCACCACCTATCTTGACGGTGGCTTTTATGACAATGTCCCCATCAATTTTATGGCTGAAAACGGCTATAACGATATTATCTCAGTCGAATTCCCTGCTCTTGGTGTTAAACAAAAAATCAAAAATAAGGATATCAACCTCAAGGTCATCAATAACTCCGAATATCTTGGCATGACACTTGAATTTGATCAAAAAACGATTTTAAACAATATTACAATGGGACACCTCGACTGTCTAAAAACACTTAAAGCCGCAAAAGGAAAATTCTACTATTTTGATATGAGCCGTCAGCGAAAGCTTTATGACCGGCTTGACCATTTTATCGGAACACCGCTTCAGGATAAAATCTCCCGCGAAAAAGTAGCGCATCTGCTCAGCATTCCTGTTGACTCGGATAAGCCGTCAATTCTGGCCGCCATCAACGCCATCATTCGAACTACTAACTATCCAGAGGATGAACCGCTTCTGATGATATTATTAGAAATTGCCGGAAAATCCCTTGGTGTAAAAAGGATGGAATACTACACCATGGATCAATTTCTGCCAGTCTTACTCAATGCCTTGAATGCTTTGACCAAAGCGAATCTATCATTGATAAAAAAAGAGGGCACCATTAAAGACGCCTTTAAAGATTGTCCTATCGATTATAAGCCAACAACTATTCTTGATTTTATCACTTTTTATGTTTTGTTTGTAGGTGCAAGGCAGGACATGCCTCTTTTTCGTTTAAATGCTTTAATTAAAAAGTTCACCCCTGAGTTTGTGCTTTCAATTTTACTACTGATTTACATTCACCAGATGATAAAAACACCAAATTAAAAAGCCGCTGCGCAGTTTGCGTGCAGCGGCTTTTATTCTATCAAAAATCTCAGTTGATTTTCTCTATCCGAAGATACGGTTCTCTCCTTAATGATATCATCTTCTTCCACCTTTCCAATGATCAATGGACTATCCGGAAAATGGCATTTTTGATGGTACAGTAACCTTCCTCTGCTGTGGTTCGCATAACAATACCGGCATCCATTACCGCAGGTATCGTACATTCCGATATCAATACTTTCCATACATCTGCATTCAGACCTCTGCCCCGGATCTTTTTTTAAACTTAGAGGATATCCTCTGACTCTTTCAAAAATTGCCTTATCGACACAACAAGCCCTTTTAACACCTTCCGGTCTTTGTCTGTCCGTACACACTTCCAAATCAATATGATATTTATGCGCAATGGATGAAAAGTGACGGATCAAATTTATTTTATCCGTATCTGTTTTATCTGTTAATCCAAGACCGCGCATATTTTGCCGTGTATCTTCATAGTAATCCAAAAAACTTACAATGCAGCGCTTGGTGCAGCCGCTTAACATACGTGACAATTTTTCAAAATAGTAAAGATGGTATTCTGTGGTGTATTTGCTGGTAAAAACAATGGGATTATAACGCCAGATTATCCTCTCATTTCCAATTTTATTTGACAGCTGTTTAAATCCTGGAATTAAAACATCATTTTTAGAAGGGATATAAGGCTCAATGTCTCTCCCATAAAGGTTGATCGTCCAATGAAAATAAAAAGGAATTTCCCCTAATTGATCTAACTTCGGTATCATTGGAACAGCGTTTTTGGTCCAAAAAACAATTCCATCAACCACCTCAGGCGACAGACTGATGCTTGAAATTACTTTAGGATTAAAAGGATTTCGAACATAAACATATCTTTCTGCCAGCCTTCTGATAAACCATTCGGAGAAAAAGGCTGGAATATCTGTTCTTCGACTGGCACTGATAATCATCGTATCCTCCTTTTCACATTCTTAATTTGGCTTAAACAGGTTAATCTGATTCTAAACAGGATATAAAGTAAAATAAGACGCTTATGCTCTCCGAATCAATTTTGATTATCTTACCGCATAAACCCCATAATTAGCTTAAAACAGACGATTTAAACTTGAAAGGAGAATAGAGAAATGCAATACAGAAAATTATCTCCCACTGCCCAAGATTACGCAAAAAAGCTCTATTTAGAATACAGAGATCGTATTAAAGAAAATATCCCAGATGAAAAAGCTGCCATTATTGATATATCCACTGATTCGCACACGCTCAATTACATTGATGAATTACAGGGCTTTTTCCATTTTAAGGTAAACAAAGACAATATAATCATCAATCAGTTCTTTGTCGATCAGATGACTCGCTTTTGTAAATGGTAGTTTCAAAAAATAAAAAAACCGCCAATAGCGGTTTTAAAAACAAAATGGTGGAGACAAGGGGACTTGAACCCCTGACCTTCTGACTGCCAGTCAGACGCGCTCCCAACTGCGCCATGCCCCCGTAAGCTGACTATGCTATAATACAATATCTGATTATTTTTGTCAATGACTTTTTTAGAAAAACCATTATTTCCTCTTAACAAATTTAAAAAAATGGTATAGAATAGAATCATACTAAATTATACAGGAGAAATCAAATGGCTAAAATAGAAATTTTTGAACCCGAATTAACTTGTATTGACGGTGTTTGTCAAATGGGCGAAAATGCCGATCTGGCACGCATCGATGACATGGTTGCTTCCTTTGCGGATGACGGCTGGGATATTGTAAGACATAATCTCACAATGGATCCCAATGCTTTTGTCGAGAACCGTACAATCGGAACCCTGTTAGTAGAAAAGGGAAACGGTGTTCTGCCAGTTACTTTGGTGAACGACAAAATTGTAAAAATGCGCGAGTATCCCTCTGCCCTTGAATTTGTCAAATGGTTCGCCGGCGAGATTGACTGAGTCTGCCAGGATGGATTTTAAAACACTCTATCGGCAGATATTTGATTTCATCCCCACGACAGATCAGGAATTTGCTGACAAAAAAATCTTTGTAAGTTTAATCGAAAAATATCCTGACACCATTCTGACACGAAAAAATCCGGTGGCGCATTTAACAAGCTCCGGTTTTGTCTTCAACGGCCAGCATGACCAGTGTTTAATGGTTTTTCATAATCTTTATCAGTCCTGGTCATGGAGCGGCGGCCATGCCGATGGCTGTGCCGATCTTTTATCTGTCGCGGTCCGGGAAGCCACGGAAGAAACCGGCATCAAAAATCTAAAGCCTCTGTCTGAAAAAATAATCAGTCTGGACGTCTTACCTGTTTTTGGTCATATTAAAAACGGACGCTATGTCAGCGCACATCTGCATTTATCCGTTGCTTTTTCACTTATTGCAGATGACCGTCTGCCGTTAACCATTAAACCGGACGAAAACAGCGCGGTTGCCTGGATTCCCCTTGCGAGCCTTGAAAAATACAGCCGTGAGGATCATATGCTTCCCATTTACCAAAAAATAATAAAAAGGACGAAAGCTCTCTGAGCCTGTCCTTTTTTTATTTATTCAAGAACCCTCAATCGGGCTCTGGTCAGTTCTTTGGGATCTCCATCCTCTACTTCCATAAAAAGTTCACGCATCATATAAAGAAGCGGACTGGACTCATTTAAAACAAGCAGTTCATTCCCGTCAACATAAAAATGTAATGTTCTGTTGCTTTCCCGGTAAGTGATAAAGGCTGTATCGGTAATTGTCATACCATATTCAACCACCTCACCAGCTGGTGTTTCCATATTGACATCGCGGCAAAGATTCAGCGTTCCTACAATATCTAAAAACAAGGTTTTAATTTCCGATTCAGTCATCAAATAACCCCTCCAAGCTTTTCTTGTTTTTATTATACCATACTCTTTTAAAAATAAAAATCTCCCGACTACCTCGGGAGATCCTAATAAACACTGTCTAATTAATAATCTTAGTAGTTTTCAGATAAAATCTGGAAATCAGCTCCGCTGGTCTTGCATACCGGACACATTTTCAAAGCTTTTGTGCCTTCATAAACGTAGCCGCACTTCATGCACTGCCAGAGCACTTTGTCCGATTTTTCAAAAACAGTTCCTTCTTCAACATTGCTTAACAACTTTAAGTAACGCTGTTCGTGACGGTTTTCAATATTAGCGACCGCTTCAAATAAAAAGGCAATCTTATCAAAACCCTCTTCCTTTGCTTCTTTAGCAAAAGTTGCATACATATCTGTCCACTCATAGTTTTCGCCTGCGGCAGCGTCCTTTAAATTTGTAGCAGTGTCTGGGATTTCATCGCCATGTACGATTTTAAACCACAGCTTTGCATGCTCTTTTTCATTTGTAGCTGTTTCTTCAAACAATTCTGCAATCTGGCTGTAGCCCTCTTCTCTGGCTTTTTCTGCGTAATAAGTATATTTGTTACGGGCCTGAGATTCGCCGGCAAATGCAGTTAATAAATTCGCTTCCGTTTTTGATCCTTTTAATTCCATGTTCAAAATACCTCTCTTGAAATTTATAAATTTATTTAATCCTAACGCTCCCTAAATCGGAACGATTATAATATAACAATTATCAAACAAATTGTCAAGATGAATTTTGAAAAAAGTTAATCAATAATTGGAATAAAAGCATTATCCTGTGACGCCTGATAGCAAAGCTCAATCAACGCTTCTGTCGTACGCCCTCTCGATAATTCCGGTAAATGGTTTAAATCGAAATACCGCGCATCTTCTGTCTCAATATTCTTCTGAAATTTTCCGCCGACAACATCGCACAGCATAACCGTTTTATATATGGCAAACGGGTTGGGCAGATCAACGTTTTTTACCCAGTCGAATACACCGACCAGTTTTCGGGCCACGACATTCAGCCCGGCTTCTTCACGCGCTTCCTTCTCAATATTTTCTTTAACCGACAGGCCGATATCGGCCCAGCCGCCTGGCATTGACCAACAGCCATCAATACTTTCTTTTACCAGAAGGATCGAATCTTGTTTAAAGATCGCGCCTCGAACATCGACCTTTGGCGTCTGATATCCTGTTTCAAAACAAAACAAATCCCTTATTTTTTCTTCACCGGCATCGGTATAATTGTTTAAAATATCAACGGATAGATCACGAATTTGTTCAAAGCGTTCTAAATCGTATTTGTTTGTAGAATAAGTCAAACCAGCCTGTGCAATTGACTGAAGCTGTTTGGCCCACGCCAACCATTTCTTTTCCATAACTATTCCTTTCTTGATATTGTTCCTATTTCCAGCAAAATTTTACAGACATTTACCGTTTAAAATTTAAAAAGTGTGGTATAATTAATTATATCATTTAGCGGATAAGTGGGTTACACGGACTGCTCAAGATTATATTTGGACTATAGGAGGTCTTTATTATGTGCAAAAAACCAAAATTCTATATCTGTAGACATTGCGGCAATATTTTTGGTGTTATCGAAGACAGCGGTGTAACACCGGTTTGCTGTGGCGATCCGATGGAAATTTTAACACCTAATACTGTCGATGCAGCTCAGGAAAAACACGTTCCTGTCATCAAAGTTGATGGAAACACCGTGACCGTTGAAGTTGGCAGTGTTCCTCATCCAATGCTTGAAGAACATCATATCGCCTGGATTTATTTGGAAACCAAAGAAGGCGGCCAGCGTAAATGTCTCAAAATTGGCGGTGAACCAAAAGCTGTTTTCGCTTTAACACCTGGTGATGAAGTGATTGCTGCATATGAATATTGTAACCTACATGGATTGTGGATGGCAACTGTTTAATCTATATTCAAATAAAACCCCGGAGAAATTCTCCGGGGTTATTTTTTTTGCAAAACGATTTGCATTTCAGAATGGCATTTTTTCAAAAGCCGCTCGATCTCATAGCTTCGCTTATTATTAATATTGGGATAAACCGGTTTTAAAATCTGCAGATGCAGCAGTGGCTTTTTTCTAAAAAGACTTCTTACGCCCTTTGTCTCACGGTAAGTTAATACCATGGGAACCAGAGGAACAGCCGCGTCATAGGCAAAGGTAAAAGCTCCCTTTTGAAAAGAACGTATCGAGGGACAATACGGCACCAGACTTCCTTCTGGAAAAAGATGCACAGCGTCTCCCTGTCTTAAGGTTGCCTCTAATCCTTCCATAAAGGCCCTGAATTCTGAAAGCTGCTCTGGGATAGGGATTCCGCCTAAATCGTCGACCAGATGGCCTACAAAGGGCAATTTCAGATTTTCATTCAAGGTTGGAAAATACAATCGATGTTGTTTGCAAACACCTGCGATCATTGTGCAGTCCAGCGTATGAACATGGTTGCAGATTGTTACCATTCCGCTGTTAATATTCTCCAGATTATTCTTGCCAGAGACCTCGAGACCAAACATTAAGCGGTTGTATATAGGCAAAAGGATTAACGCGACTTTTCTTAAAATAAAACGATTTTTAAAATAGCAATTTTCTTCCTCGCGTCCAAACACTGTACCCCCATTCATATTTTCAGCCTGGTATTGGGTTATACTCATCAATGGCCTCCCTAAACATTTCCTCCATCCTACAGACGCAGTCCTCTATGTTATACTGCTTACCGTATTCTGCATATTCTTTTTCCAAAAGCCCTTTTTCTTCAGGATGTTCAATAAAATAATCGATTTTATCAGCCAAATCGTACGGATCTCCGGCACGGAAGAGGCAATGGCCATTCAAGGCAAATTGAGAGGTTGCCGATTTAGGGCTGTTGGAAATAACCGGCACCAGTCCGCTGCAGAATGCTTCAATACAAGAGATCGCCTCGCTTTCGGCATCCGCTGTATGTACGTAAAGATCACTCATCGCAATGATATCACAAAGTTTTTTCTTATCAAAAAAGTCAATCAGGACTTTATTCGGCAGTTTTTTTCCAGCTTTTTCGTAGAACCTCTTTTTGGGTCCCTGACCTGCTAATATCAAGCCTATTTGATCTCTGTATTTAGATAATCCCACCGCATCAATAAGAAGCTCCTGCCTTTTTTCATTTGCCAGGCGCCCAACCATTAAAATCAAAAATTTATCTCTGAGTAATGGGATTTTATCAATCTTACGGTAATAAAAATCCGGATCAACACCATTAGAGATCACATGCAGTTTCGCTGTATAACCATTTTTACGCAGCTCTTCGGCAATAAAGTGGCTGGGACAGTGAATATGTGAAAACTGATTATAAAAAATTTTTTTAAAGCCCTGATACAGGGCTTTATTAATTTTTTCCACCTTGTTAATCTTCAGCGTGTAGGTAATATTTTCGGGCTGAACATGAAATGCTGCTGTTGCAGGGACAGACAATTTTTTTGCGATTTTAATGCCCTGAACAGAAAGTGGAAAAGGCATTAAAAAATGAACAATATCCGCCCAGGCAATTGCCCTTGTCAGAACATCTTTGCTTGGCCTTGCCAGTGTCATTCCCTGATTTTGAATAATCTGTTTGATAACAGGGGGAAAACGATATGAACGCACCACATATTTATCAGCTGTTTTCTTTCCAGTACTGACGATCCGCACTTCATGGCCGTGCTTTCTTAATGTTTCTGCAAAGCGGACCGCGGACATTGTGGTGCCATTGTTCGTATGATCAAATTGATCCATAACTAATAAAATTTTCATTAATTTCCTCCTTGTATAATTAAATTATACCCAAAGTAAAATGATTTTGTACAGTGACAATTCTTTTATTTTGTACAAAAATAAAAAAGGATGCGCTTCAGCATCCTTCAACCCATCATTTTACCAGCGGTCTAAAATTTTCTTTTTATAATGCCGGTAGACGATAACTTCAAAAATAAGGCAGGCAATCTCAGAAACGATAAAGCCATACCACACAGTATCCAGGCCTCCGATTAAGGAGAACAGGTATGAAAAGGGCAGTAAAAAAATCATTTGTCTCAAAAAAGAGGAAATCATGCTGAGATAAGATTTACCCATTGCCTGAAATGACGTACTGAGCATAATGGATATGCCCGCAAGCGGGAAAGCCAGGCTTATTGCTCTGAAACACTTTATCCCAATGGCGGTCATCTCTTCCGATGCATTAAAAAGCATAAAAATCTGCGCCGGGAAAAGCTGGAATAAAAGAACGCCAATGAACATAATAACCAGACTGGTTAAAATAGAGACCTTTAATGTCTCTTTGAATCTTCTGGCATTTTGTGCTCCGTAATTATAGCCAAAAATCGGCATTGCTCCCTGTCCAAGTCCAAAAATCGGCATAAAGATGAAGGATTGAACCTTAAAATAAACGCCGAAAACAGCTACGGCCGTCATACCGTATCCTGCCAAAATCAGGTTGTATCCCGTTACCATAAATGAGCCAATCCCCTGCATAATGGCAGATGGAAGCCCTACCACCGCGATATCTTTCATAATTGAACCATTGTATTTAAAAGAACGAAAATGCAGCTTTAAAAGATTCTTTTTCCGTTTTAGAACCACCACTAAAATATAAACCATCGCGATGATCTGGCCTGTCACTGTCGCAATGGCGGCGCCTGTCACACCCAGAGCCGGAAAACCCAGAAGCCCAAAAATCATAATAGGATCCAGAATAATATTTGTGATTGCCCCGATCAGCTGGCCGATCATTGGCTGGATCATATCCCCGGAGCCCTGCAGTGTGCTAAAACCGGCCTGTGTAATAATACTTCCAAAGCTGAAGATTGTAACAATCAGCAGATAATCTGTACAGCCTTTTATAATTTCAGGATTATCTGTAAACATTTTTACAAAAGCATTTGAAAAAAGGCCTCCCAAAATCGCTGCAGCCAGAGATAAAATCACGGCGACTAAAAAACCATGCTCTGCTACCAGTTCTGCTTCACGATGCTTCTTTTCGCCAAGCCGTCTTGAAATCCCGGAGTTGATCCCTACCCCCATCCCTACAAAACAGGATACGATCAACATTTGAACCGGGAACGCCAGAGAAACGGCTGTCAAAGCATTTTCCCCTACCTGTGCGACAAAAACACTGTCTACGATATTGTACATTGCCTGCACAAACATGGATATAATTGCCGGCAGGGCCATGCTAAAAAGTAGCTGGGGGATATGCATCGTCCCCATTTTGTTTTCATGCTGTAACTGTTGTTCTTCCACTGAAACACTTCCCCCTCACTTTTAACAAATTTTATTTTTTCTTTTTAGAAATTTCAACTTTCACTTTATGATCTTTGATCGTTTTGCCATTTAATTTTTTTTCTACTTTTTTGGCAACATCCACATCCACATCTACAAAGGTAAACTTATTATACATATCAATGTTTCCAACCGTTGAAGAAGCAATGTTACACTCTCCGCAGATAGCGCCGAGAATGTCTCTTTTCTGAACCTTATCTTTCTCGCCGACACTGATGAAAAGACGCTTTGTTTTTTCCGGGCCAAAGGCTTTTCCTTTACTCCCTTTTCCATCTCTGCGGCGCTTTACATCTCTTTCACGTCTGCCTTCACGGCGACCACGCTTTTTAAACTCAGTATTCAAATCTTCCGCATCGGACAGGGGAAGCTGTGCCTGTAAAAGGACAGCGGCAATGAACTCTGCTTCATATCCCTTTTCTTCCAGCTCCTTAACAATGGCTATATAACGTTCAAGCTCTCCCATTTCCGCCTTGATATTAAAGCGTTCCTTAAAATGAGCGATTTTGATGTCGTTAATCACCTCGCTGGTGGGTATTAAATCGCGTTCGATGCTTTTTTTGGTATAATCGGTTATTTTACGCAGCTTAAACTGATCTCTCGAACGAGCGAGTGTAAGGGATAGACCGCTTTTTCCAGCCCGGCCGGTCCGGCCGATACGGTGTACATAGTATTCCTCATTGTCCGGTACGTCGTAGTTAAAAACAATATCCACATCGTCAACATCAATCCCTCTGGCTGCCACATCGGTGGCCACCAAAATTTTCAGCCGTCCCTGGCTAAAGCGTTTTAACACATTGAGTCTGGATACCTGGCGCATATCGCCATGAATCTTATCAACAGAATATCCCAGCTCCTGTAAATTTTCGGTGATTTCATCGACATAATGTTTGGTGTTACAGAAAATAAGCGAGCGCTGCGGTTTATAAACATCCAGCAAACGGGTCAGGGCTTCAAACTTATTCTGGTCTGAAATATTAAAATACTTCTGCTCAATACTTGGCGCTACCATTGTTTTGGGTGAAATCTCAATCATTGTCGGATTTTTCTGGTAGGTTTCGGCAATTTTTAAAATGGGTTTTGGCATCGTGGCCGAGAATAAAACCGTCTGAACATCATGGTCCACTGCGTCTAAAATCAGCTCAATATCCTCTCTGAAGCCCATATTCAGCATTTCATCGGCCTCATCCAGCACTGCCATCGTAAGCGCATTGAATTTCAAGGTTTTTCGGCGCATATGATCCATGACACGCCCCGGTGTCCCTACTACAATCTGAGCACCGGACTTCAAATCACGGATCTGGTTTTCAATCGAAGCGCCGCCAAACACTGCAACGACTTTAATACTGTGGCTGTATTTTAAAACTTTTCTGAATTCTTCAGAAACCTGCAGCGCCAGCTCACGTGTCGGCAGAAGCACCAACACCTGTGGTTTTCTAAGTTCTGGTTCAATCTTTTCTATGGCAGGAATTGCAAAGGCCATGGTCTTTCCTGTTCCTGTCTGGGATTTACCAATAAGGTCGCCGCCCTCCATCAAACGGGGAATTGCGCGTTCCTGAATGTCTGTCATTTCAACAAATCCCATATCATCAATTGCCCTGAGTAATTGCTCATTAATCTCTAGTTCTCTAAATTTCATATAACTTCCTTTCTAAATACATAACATCTAATTATAAACTAAAAAATAAAAGAAAGCAAATTTTATGCCGAACTTGGGTATATTTTTTATAAAACTATTCGGTTGATTAAGGAAGTGATTTTAATGATTGAAACCAAACGTATCTATGAACCCAAAAATATTATGGACGGCTACCGCGTTTTGGTCGATAGTTATTGGCCAAGAGGATTTACTCATTCCAGCGCCAATGTTGATATATGGAAAAAAGAACTTGCTCCCAGCAGGGAGTTGATCCGACGTTTTCATTCCGGAAGGGCTTCATATGAAAGTTTTAAAGCGCAATACCTGGAAGAACTTAAAAACAACCAGGCTGTTAATATTTTTTTGTCGGATATAAAAAAGCGTTTAAAAGAAGAAAACGTCACCCTAATCTATTCTGCAAGTAATAAGGAACAAAACCAGGCCGTTATTTTAGCCGATTATTTGAACTCAATGCTTTTTCAAAAAAACAAAGCGCCACGGGCTGCGTGACGCTTTGTTTTTATAAAGCAAATTTTTCAATGGCTTCCGCCACACCGTCTTCATCATTAGTAGAAACGATATGATCCGCGATTTCTTTGACGCAGTCATAAGCATTTCCCATGGCAATTTTTGTTCCTGCAATCTCGATCATTTCCATATCGTTGTCACTATCGCCTATTACCATTACATCTGTAAGGCTTATACCCAGATATTCGCAAAGCTTTGTCAGTCCCAATCCCTTGTCAACACCTTCCGGAATACATTCGAGACAATAGTTCATGGGGCGCAGAGGAACCAAATCCACAATTTCACCCGCCTTTTTCTGGACTTCGTCCAATTTATCAAAGTCCGTTGATGAAATGACAAATTTACTGACCTCCAGGTGATTCTTATCTAAATAATCCTCGATAGCTTCAACCACAATTTGCTGTTCTTTAAACTGGCGTACATATTCATCCGCCCATCCCGCTGTCGGCATTTCAGGAAAGGTTTTTTCAGTGCAGACACATCCATGAATGGTGTGAGCCTGGACAAAAATACCGTCGTACTGGTCCACAAGCTCGATTACCTGCCGGATAATATCTTTTGAAAGAGCATCCTCAAAGATCACAACATCCTTTTTATAATCCCGAACCACACCGCCATTGCCGGAGAGCATATACTCAGTCCCTCCAATGGCCTCAGCGGCAAACCAGCCTTCTTTGTCAATCCGGCCCGTTGCCACCACAGGGATAATCCCTTTTTCTTTAGCCTTTTTAAAGGCGGCTTTGTTTTTCTCAGAGATTGTATTTTTGGTATTTAAAAGTGTACCGTCCAGATCCGTCACAATCATTTTTATTGCCATGAAAACGCTCCTTTGTTTATTTATGTAACAGCATTGAGGCTGTTTTTAACCCATACAGTGGTTCCGCTGAGAACACGGCTTTTTTTATGGCCATTGCCATCACACGCGCCGCCAGTGTTCCAACCACATTAATGTCCGCAGCCACCTCACCTACAGACATAACATAAATACTGTCGCCGTCTGCAGTGGTATGGACAGGTCGGATCGCCTGCGCATAACCGTTATGGGACATTGCCGCAATTTTTTTCGCTTCAACCTTATTAAACTTGCCATTGGTAATCACAGCGCCGATGGTGGTGTTTCCAGTGAACAGATTCTCCTTACGGGAAATGTCCTCATACATGGCTGCTTCGGTATCTTCAAATTCAGACAGGTCTGCCGAGAGCATTCCTGCCAGCTTACTGCCGTTCTCAATATCAAAAATATCTCCCAGGGCGTTGACTGAGACAATGGCGCCTACCTTTAAATCGCCAAGCTTAACGGCATAAGTTCCAATGCCTGATTTCATCATCGTCTCGATTCCCCGGTATTTACCAACCGTTGCTCCAGTTCCGGCGCCAACATTACCATTTGACAGGCTTTTTTTATTTTCTGAATCCACACACGCCTGATAGGCCATTGCCTTATCCGGATAAGCGTCTGGTTTACCAACCACTAAATCGAAAATACAGGACTGGCAGACAAGCGGTACTTTTGCCACACCGGTATCAAAACCAATATTCCGTTCACTCAGATACTCCATGACACCGCCGGCAGCATCCAGTCCAAAGGCAGAGCCACCACTTAATAAAACAGCATGAATTCCCTGAGCCGCTGCGACCGGGCTCAGAAGCTCACTTTCTCTGGAGGCTGGTCCGCCGCCCCTTACATCAAGGCCAGTCGGCGCGCCCTGTTCATTTATAATAACCGTGCACCCTGTTCCGCCTGCTATATCCTGCGCATGGCCGATCCGAATGTTTTCAATAGCGTCGAGGCTAATTTCCTGCATTTTTACCTCATTTCTGCTGTTATACAGCAACCCTTGTTTTCAAATATTTCATCAATGGCTTGCACACGGCAATCGTAATAACAATGCCAACACCAAGCTCAAGCAAACCATTCACGCCCACGATGGTCAGAAAAACTTCTTTTAAAGGAATTGCGCTGAAGAAAAACCACAGGCACCCCATAACCAATATGGTATGGCATAAGGTCGCCACGCCCGCGCTGACACCAATGCTTAATGCATCGTTGCCCGAGCGATTTCTCAGGATTTCATACAGCAAGCCCGCAATAATCCCCAGTAAAACTCTTGGTAAAATACACATAATCAGCGATTGAATCGGAGCGCCGCTTGCAAAGGGTGAAAACATCAGATCGACTGGTGAAACACCCATAAATATAGCCTTAAGCATACTGAGAATACCAAAAGCCAGACCGAGAACACCTCCACACACCGGTCCCAGAGCAATGGCACCGATAATCACCGGAATGTGCAAAATGGTGATTGCAACCGGAGGAATCTGAATAAAACCAAGTGGGGTAAAGGTAAGTACCACCAGTATGGCAATCAGCAATGTAAGCTGTGTCATCTGTGCAGTCTTTTTGTTTACCTGTGACATAATAAAAACTCCTAACTGCCGCTCTTTTTTAAGATGCAGCGTTTCATTTATTCACAGAGCATTGTGTCCATGCCTGTGTAGCTTTATTTTATCACATTAAAAATAATGAACCAAGTTTTTTCAAAAAAATGCATGCATATATTATGGGCCATTTTCTTTTTTATTTCTTAACCCTGATCTATGGTCTTTAAGCCTTTTTTAAATCTATGATTTCTTTAAAGGTTTTGTAATCGGTTTTCACGCGTAAATGGTGTATTATATTAAATGAACCTTTCCATTTCCTTAAAATTTTATGAATATTTTAAATTTTGTCTTGCTAGGTTTTTGAGATGATGATAGAATATTAACAGTTTAAGAAGACTGTCCAGAAATGCTACACAGTAATGCTTGAATGCAACTCGTCAGCATTGTTTAAATTCAAAATTTGAAAGAAACGAGTGAGGATAAAATGGTCGATACAATTTATGTTTTACTTTTCCTATTAGGTGTCCCTTTCTTTGCTTATGGTATTTATTATTTAATCGTAGGGATATCCGGATACCGTAAACACACAAAATTCAACCAGCATGCCCCCAAAAATCGCATGTGCGCGGTTATTGCCGCAAGAAATGAATCCCTTGTCATCGGGAATCTGATCGATACCTTAAAAGAACAAAATTATCCGCAGGATTTGTTTGATATCTACGTCATCCCAAATAACTGTACGGATAATACAGAAGAAGTGGCCAGAGAACACGGCGCCAAGATATTTCAATGTACCTCTGAGGTCCGCTCAAAGGGCGCTGCTTTAGAACAATTTTTTGATGCAACCTTTGCACACAACGATGTTTTTGACGCTTTCTGTGTTTTTGACGCTGATAATCTGGTTGATCCAAATTTCTTCTCTGCCATGAACAACGCTTTATGCGACGGAGAAAAAATCGCACAGGGTTACCGCGACAGCAAGAACCCGACAGACTCCTGGATTTCAGGCTGCCAGTCCATTTTCTACTGGACTTTAAACCGCTTTATGAACCTCGCAAAACAGGGAATCGGCTGGTCTGCCGCATTAAATGGTACAGGCTTTATGGTTTCCCGCGAAGTTTTAAAAGACGGTGGCTTCCGGACTTTCAGTATGACTGAAGATATCGAGTTTACCACACAGTCCATCATGAAGGGCTACCGCGTCGCATGGGTACCCGAAGCCCTTACCTTTGACGAGCATCCCATTACCTTTGAAACCTCCTGGAAGCAGCGGAAGCGTTGGTCTACCGGTACCATTCAGTGTTTCTCACAGTACTCTGCCCCATTATGGGAAAACTTTAAAAAGACGCGTAACTGGATGTGTGTGGATATGATTTTATATCTTTTGGCACCATTCATGCAGGTTTTAACCAGCATCTATACCGTCTGTTCCTTTGTAGTACTGACCCTTTTGCTTATCAACACACAGGTTTGGTCTGATGCCCTCACCTTTGCCATTCTCTTCGGTGTCGGCGGTGTCATTATCAGTTTCCTTTTCACAGCAATGGTCGTTAAGCTTGAACACCATAAGATAAAAGAGGTGGCCGGCAAAGCCTTCTTCTCATTCTGGTTTTTCCTGTTTTCATGGATTCCCATTAATATTCTCTGCTTTGTCAAGCCGATTGAAACCTGGGAACCGATTGAACATACCCAGAGCCTGAAGCTCTCGCAATTACAGCTTAATAAATAAAATCCTGAACGCCCCGATGTTTATACTTCATCAGGGCGTTTTTATTATCCTAAAAATACTACAACAAAAAAGGAACCGTCTTTTTGCAGTCAAAAGACGGTTCCTTTTTACAGGACCATATTCAAGAAATTAATGGTTCGCTCGTTCTGTGGATTTCCGAACACTTCGCTCGGCGGTCCCTGTTCCACAATGTAACCTTCATCAATGAAAATAACACGGTCCGCAACCTCTCTGGCAAAGCCCATTTCGTGAGTAACCACAATCATGGTCATTCCTTCCTGAGCCAGCTGCTTCATAACATTGAGAACTTCTCCAACCATTTCCGGATCAAGAGCACTTGTTGGTTCATCAAACAGCATCACATCCGGATTCATTGCCAGCGCTCTGGCAATGGCCACACGCTGCTGCTGTCCGCCGGAAAGCTGTCCTGGGTAAGCGTCAGCCTTGGCAACCATATCAACCCGTTTCAGGAGCCCCTGAGCCACTTCCTCTGCCTTGGCCTTATCCATAATTTTCAAGGCGACTGGCGCAAAGGTAATATTCTTAAGAACAGACATATTGGGAAAAAGGTTGAACTGCTGGAACACCATTCCAATATTCCGTCGGTAGAGATTAATATTTGCGTGGTTACCGGTGATCTCATTGCCATCTACCACAATTGTACCGCTGGTTGCTTCTTCAAGCGCGTTGATACAGCGCAGCATTGTGCTTTTACCAGAGCCGGACGGCCCGATAATACAGATAACCTCGCCTTCCTCTACTTCCAGATTGATGTCTTTTAAAACCTCTAAATCACCAAAGCTCTTTTTGAGATTGTTAATTTTTACTTTTGCCATAGCTCATCTTCCTTTCAATATGACTCGAAACCTTTGACAGAATCATAATCGGGATAAAATACATGACACCAATGATAATCCACATTTTTAAGGATTCAAAATTATTGGCAATGATTAAACGTCCAGTCTGTGTCAATTCTGCTAAACCAATAACAGAAACCAGAGAGCTGTCCTTTAATGTGATAATACACTGATTTACAATTGCCGGGATCATTGTCTTGATCGCCTGAGGTAAAACGACTCTGCGCATTGCCATGGTATATGGAAGGCCCAAACTTCTGGCCGCTTCCATCTGACCCTTGTCAATGGACTGGATCCCCCCTCTGACAATTTCCGCAGTATAGGCGCCAGCATTCAGGCTTAATGCAATAACGCCGGCGATAAAGGCATCTAAGCGCATGTTCAGTGCACTTGGTATCCCAAAATAAATAAAAAATACCTGTACAATTAGTGGTGTACCACGGATAATATCAATGTATACACGTGAAACTCCCCGTAAAAAAGCAGTCCTTGAAACAGATAACAAACCAAAGAGAAGCCCTAGTACCGCCGCAATCAGCAGCGATACCAGGGTCAGTTCGATCGTCATCCAAAGACCTTGTAATAAACGAGGATAGGTTTGAGCAAATAATTCAAAAATACTCATTCAAAAACCTCCTGGAATTATTTTAGGCCGTTAAATTATTAATTTGTTTTGATGTAAGTATCTAAAATTTCCTGATATTTACCATTGTCTTTCATGTTCTTTAAGCCAGTGTTGAACATTTCAAGTAATTCAGCGTTCTTACCTTTCTGTACAGCAAATCCGTAAGAATTACCCGCCTGTAAATCGCCAACTAATTTTAATGGCTGGCCTTTTGCGATGGCATAACCCAATACTGGATAATCTTCGAAGCAGGCTACAGAGTTCCCTGATTTAACATCTTCATACATATTTGCAGATTCCGGGAAAGAGGTAATGTTGAAACCATACTGGTCTTTAATGGATTCGGCATATTTAGAGCCTTCAGTACCATTCTTAACCGCAACATTTTTTCCTCTTAAATCATCATAAGATTTAATGGTATCATTGTCAGATTTTACAGCCATACCAACACCTGAATCGAAATAAGGATCAGAGAAATCATATTTTTTCTGACGTTCTTCGGTAATACTCATACCAGCGATAACACCATCGGCCTGTCCTGATTCAAGCGCGGTAACAGCAGCATCAAAGCCAAGTGGCTGCAGTTCATATTCAAAGCCCTGATCTTCAGCAATCGCTTTTAACAAATCCATATCGATACCAACACGGTTACCGGATTCATCTTCAAATTCAAACGGGGCAAAAGTTGTATCGGTTGCAATGATATATTTTTTTGCTCCATCACTTCCGCTTGAACTTCCACCGCTTGAGCAAGCAGCTAAAGAAAAAGTCATTACTGCGGCTAATGCCAAAATACCAAACATTTTGAGTTTCTTCATTTCTTTTCCTCCTGGATTATAGATACTTATTGTTAAAAGTATATCATTTTTTCTGGAAATACGCAACGAAAAAAAATCTCTTATTCTGGGTAAATAATAATTATACTGCTTAAACTCTAAAAAAACAAGCTTAAGTTCAGCATAAAATTCTTTAAAATTTTTACCCAAATTTATATCGAACATAACAAAAGGCTGCTGGGTTTTTCCCAACAGCCTTTTTCTTAATAATTTTATAAATCGGGATGCTCTTTTAAATACTGCTTGATCGCTTCAAGATCGCCTTGGTCAATGATAATTTCAGAATCGTCACTCTCGAGCATTACCTCATCCGGAAGAATCTGAACCTCAACATCCTCAAATTCAACTGGCTTGCGGCTCATGTACATGAGCTCCTTCTGATCCAGAATTTCCTTACGGCGGGTAAGGTCCGCTTCAATGGTATCCAGATCGTCAATCCGTTTGTTGATCTGTTTGGACAGGCGGATTAAGTCATCCAGAACCTCATCGACAATAAACTGCTTATCGATAATTGTTTTAAGCTTATCGCGGATAACATCTCCTGTTTCCAGAATATCGGTATCCGTTGTAATCGGCGTTAAATTATCCAATTCCTGCTTAAAGTCACTGACCGTTTTCTGAAGCTTTTCAGTTCCTTTTGTTGAGGAATTGATCTCTGTAAGAAGCGCACCTAAACGTTCTTCGATGGCGGCAAAATCTTCTTTCTGTTCAGGCGATATGGCGCTGTCATCTTGATCAGCAGGAGCTGTTCCGGCTCCGAAAAGATCGGCCACAGAAACAGCCTCACTTTCGCCCATTTCTTCCTCCTGAACAGCCTCAGCAGCTTTTTCATCAACTGGCGGCTCTTCTTCTATTTCTTCTATCACTTCAGGTTCAGCTTCTTCGGCAATGATTTCCTCTGGCTGTTCTTCCTCAGAGACTGCCTCTTCAACATCATCACTGTCAGCCTCCTCAGGCTCAAGGTTAGTCAGATCATCATCATTGATTAAAAGCGACTTAAAGGCTTCTTCATCTAAATAGGTATCTTCATCATCTGCTTCATCGTCAGCTTCCTCAATGGATTCCTCGACCTCTTCAAAGTATTCCTCTTCAATTTCGTCTTCATCGTATTCTTCAAAGAGTTCTTCTTCATCAAAATCTTCAAATGCTTCATCCTCGAACTCTTCATCATCCTCGAATAAAGCTTCTTCTTCCTCTTCATAGGACGCTTCAATCCCCGCATTTACGGCCGCGATATCAATTTCATCTGTGTTGCCGTCTTTTGTAACCAATGATTCAAAGATGTCGTCGTATTCTTCTTCGTCCTGGTCTTCATCGCGGTTACTGAGCCATTCTTTCCGTTCCTTCTTTTCGCTGTGTCCTGAAACACCAAATACTTTTCCCCAGATTAAGTGACTGATCAGAATAATCACAATGTCTGCTACTGCAGTGATCAGCAATAATTTTGATGATATACTGAAGGCCATAAAATAATTAATCGCAAAAACGATAATATCCGCGGCAACGATAAATACGATCGCAATGACTAATTTTTTGGACAGCCCCGTAATATCGCCAATCCCCATCATCAAAATTTTAATTCCCGCAAAGAAACAGGAAACAATCATGACATTTGTATCCACATCGTGGCTTACAAATTGAAAGAGTAACAAAACACCGTATGTTGATAAAATAACTGCTATACAATCAAAAAGCAGTAGTAATCCTAATTTTTCACTTTTTTCTGCCATATCTTCACTCCTCAATATTTTCTTCGGTAACCGCTTCCGTATCCTTATCCTTCTGGCCGTTCAGACCAAAGGATGGAAGTACCGAACCTAAAGAATCTGCAAGCTTGTCTGTTCCCTTATACATCGATTCAATTTCCAATAGCTTGAGGTATTCTCGATTGAGGGTCTCTTCTTTTTTGTTCAAAGCTTCGTTTCTCTGTTTCAGCACATCAAAAGCATCCTCAAGAACATTCAGCATTTCCTTGACCATCTGTTCCCGTTTTTCAATGACCTTGATCTGCTTCTTCAAACCGTCAGGCATATCACTTTCGTCAATATGACTTTCCGGCTCATCATCACCGCACGGACACTCCTGTTCTTCAGATGATTCCTTAAACACTGGCACGAACGTGTCCCTCTTTTCTCCATCAACACCCTCCTGCAGCTTCGCAATCTTCTCATCCTTGTCCTTTGACACATTGAGTAATTTTTTTAATTCCTCATCTTTTTCCATCAGCTGCTTTTCCAAAAGCTCAATACGCGACTCTACACGGTCAAAAGATTGTCCTCTATCCTGGGTATTCTTATCCATACAAGTCCACTCCCTATTTTCTTTCTATTACCATTTTCGGCACTGCTTTTTAAGGTTTAATATTTATTCATAGTCTATTATAACAAAATTCTTAGTAAAAGTATAATGTCTTTGTCAAAAAATATCATTGAAATTTTATTATTTTTCTCTATTATGGTATAATAACACAGTCATAAAGAGAAAAACGTATTTAATTAGCAATAGAGAGGTACCCATGGAAAAACGAAATAAAAGCGTTATTGGAAATCGAAGAAGTAACGAAAGGCCTTCCTCCCCTTCAAAAAAGGCGGCTTCACGCCCTTCAGGACGATCTGGAAACAGCCGGCCATCTCAGAGCCAAAATTCCAGAAGTACTTCTTCCCGTTCATCCCGGCCTCCGCAGAGGATTGATGAACGAAGACGCAATCCTAATGATACATTACCCAAAAAACGCAAGAAAAAAAGAGGATTTTTTAAGAAAGCATTAATTTTAATCCTTGTCCTGCTGATTGGGGCCGGCGCCTATGCCGCTACAGTCATCAAATTTGGCAACTTAAACAAAGATCTTACCGGAAAGGTTTCCCAATATAATATCAGTTCAAACGCTGCCAATATGGCCCTCAATCACCGCATCGTCAATGTGGCGATCTTCGGTGTCGACGGACGTGACGATGTGGATGGCAGCCGATCCGACTCCATGATGATTGCTTCGGCCGATTTCGAACACAATAAACTGAAAATAACCTCATTAATGCGGGATACCTATGTATACATCAATAAAGATTACGGCTACGACAAACTCAACGCCGCCTATTCCTTTGGCGGCCCCGAGCTGGCGCTTAAGACCATCAACCAGAATTTCGATACCGCCATCACCGACTATGTCACCATTGACTTTACAGCCATGGTCGCCATGGTAAACGCCGTTGGCGGCGTCACCATTGATATTGAGAATGAGGATGAGCTCTATTGGGTTAATCAGTATTTGATGGATGTCAATGATAAAGTGAAAACAAACTCTCCGTTCCTTGAAGGTACAGGAGCGCAGGTTGTAGACGGAAGCCAGGCACTGGCCTACTGTCGTGTCCGCTATGTTGGAAACGGCGACTTCGACCGTACCCTTCGCCAGAGAAAGGTTTTCGAACAGGTCATGGCTAAGGCAATGGACTTAAATCCATTGGAACAATACAGTTTGCTGACAAAAGTTATGCCTTATGTTGAAACCTCCTTAAGCAAAACAGAGATTCTCAAATACGCCGGCAATGTAATGTTCATGAAAGATCATGCCATCCATCAAGAACAAATTCCAGCCGAAGGTTATGTTGACACCGGCATGCTTGGTGATGTATCTTATGTATTCCCTGTAACCCTGATAGATAATATTAAAGAATGGTATCAGTTTGTTTATGAGACGGATTATACGCCGTCAGGGACAGCGCAGGATATTAGTGATGAGATTGAGTATGTGTGGTAGAAAGTTAATTTTAGAAAGTGAGTAAAGTAAATGAAAGTTTTAGTTTCCGGAGGCGCTGGCTATATCGGTAGCCACGCTGTCGTACAATTATTGGATAAACAATATGATGTAGTGGTTGTTGATAACCTGTCGACTGGACATCAATGGGCAGTTGACAAAAGAGTCTCGTTTTACCAATGCGATATAAGAAATAAAAAAGATTTAGATAAAATTTTCAAAAAAGAAAAAATTGATGTTGTCATGCAATTTGCTGCAGATATTGTTGTAGCTGACAGTGAACAAAATCCTCTTAAATATTATGACAATAATGTTTATGGTACCATCGCGCTACTTCAGACAATGCTAGAAAACAATGTAAAAAACATCATTTTTTCCTCCACAGCTGCTGTTTATGGCAATACTGAAAAAGTTCCTGTTGAAGAAAATGATCCGCTCAACCCCATCAGCCCTTACGGTGCAACAAAAGCGTTTGTAGAACGAATTTTAGACGATTGTCGAAAAGCTTACGGCTTAAATTATTGTGTTTTTCGCTATTTCAACGTAGCCGGTGCACATGAAAAATATCCAATTGGGCAGAACGTAAAGAAAAACACTGCTTTAATCCCTATCATTTTAGAAGTTGCTTCCGGCGAACGCGATTTTATCGGTATTTTCGGCAATGATTATGCTACAAAAGATGGGACAGGAATCCGTGACTTTATTCATGTCGTAGACCTCGTGGATGCGCATATTTTAGGAATTAACAAATTATTGAAAAATGAAAGCGCAATCTATAATCTGGGTAATGGCCAGGGATTTTCGGTGTTGGAAATGATTGAAGCAGCAAGAAAAGTTACAGGCCACCCAATCCCAGCAAAAATATCTCCACGCCGTGATGGGGATATTGCATGCTCCATAGCGTCCAGCGAAAAAGCAAAGACAGAGCTTGGATGGATGCCCGTTTATACGGATGTTGAGAAGATTATCGAGACTGCTTGGTATTATAAACTATCCTTAAGAAAATCATAATTAAAAGTGTTACGTCAGATTTATATCTAGTGAACTAGATATAAATCTGATCCAAACTTTTCAGATCATGATAGGTGTCTATCTCAGCCACATCATCAAACGTACATTCCCGTACTGCGATATGATATTCCTTAATAAAATATTCTAGTGCTACCTGGTCCCAGTACCGTTCTTTACCACCCGGCATTTCGTAAGTTTTCCTGATATGTTCAGCCATTTTCGCGCCATCTCTGGCATTCCAATAGGATATTCCAAACATATGATGGCAATGTTCACCGCCAATCTTCAGTTTTGTAATGATTCCATTCTTTGTTTCAAAACACCAATCATCGGTTCGTTCGACCGGTACTCCTAAGTAGTTACTTTGATATTGGTATTTGGTCACCAGATCCGGATTGCGCAGTACCAGGTCTGCTTCAAATACATAGGCATTTCGAAGTTGATAGCGGACACACATGGCCGATGAAATATTGTTGGCTTCATTAAAAACTGGATTTTCAACGAATTTGATCGTCGGATATTTATAAAGGAGTTGATCAAACTGCTCTCCCAGATAGCCGCGGACAATGGTGATATCCTCAATTTCGGCTGCAACCACTGCATCTAAAAGTGTATCGATCATCCGTATCCCGTTCACACGAACCAATGGTTTTGGGGTGTTTAACGTAATTGGAATCAGCCTTGAGCCAAACCCAGCCGCAATAAAAATAGCCTTTTTAACACGGTAAGGTTCTAGTGCCTGATATCCTCTTTCACTTACCCTTTCTTTTTCTAACAATCTTTTTTCATGAAGTTCTTTCAGGGTTTTATTAACGGTTCCCAGACCCATTTTCAGGTCTGAAGCAATATCACGTTGTGTCTTTGTCTCTTTGGTATGATCTAAATAAATCAATAAATTAAATTCATTTTGTGTTAATGTCATAAGACAGTTCCTCTCTTAATTCCTTTTTATGATTTCTTTGCTTTAAAAGATAAATAGTGCCTTTGATGATTAGATTTGCGACTAAAATTAAAAGGGAAACAAAGGCCGAACATTCGATAAGCATCTGGGCTTCAAATTGGGTAATTAACAGGGCTACCGGCATATTTTTGACAGTACTTAAAAAGGAAACCGCTGAGATCGTCATCATTGCGTTAACAAAAAAATAAGAAAACATTTCTAAAAGGGTGTCTCTCATTTGAGGAACAAACACATCTTTGAGCATACGAGCACGTGAAATTCCAAGGGTCGTCCCAACATCTTCCAGATTTTCATTTAATTTCCCAAAAGAATTGTAAGCGAGAAGATAAGGAGATGCAAAAAAGTGAATGCTATTGACTAAAACTAGTATTGCAATTGTACCATGTAGAATCGTTCCTTTGAAAAACAATACATATGACAGCCCTAAAACTAACCCTGGAATTGCCAGCGACGTGATGGATATCACATGAAGCAATCGAGCACTTTTCCCCTTAGAACGTGCGGTTAAATAGGCAGTTAGATAGGCAATTCCTACCCCGATAATGGAAACACTGATTGCAATAATCAGTGAATTCATGAAGTAGGTTCCTGCTTTCATGTCCAGACTTTTTAGAATATTATCAAAGGTGAACTGCATATTAATCGGATATTTTTTGACAAAGGTTAGTATGCCAAAAGCGGCAATCGGCAAAAAGATACATATGGTCGTTAAAATACTGACGCCACAAGCGATGCCATCTCTTAGTTTATTTTTGGTAATTTCAAAGGCCTGTGTAACAAATCCTTGACTACTATGATCCTGATTGAAGAAATCAAAAAGAAAAGCCAAAAGTGCTGGAACAAGTAAAAAAAGACCAATCAGGCTTCCTTTGCCAAAATCCAACAAGCCAATGACATCCTGATACATCATAACCGGCAAAGTGCTGTATTGCCCTCCGATCATCAACGGCACCCCATAATCTGTTACGACCAGCGTAAATGTAGCAAAAACAACAGAGATCATAGGTTTACGGATATAGGGAACCGTAATTGATAAAAACTGACGTACTCTTGAAATACCGAGTACACTGGCGGCTTCATAAGGAACATAGTCCTCATAACGCAAAACATCCAGAATCATAAGGAATGCAACCGGAAAAGAATACAGGATTGATCCAATGACGATTCCCCAAAAACCATAGATGGAAAAATTCAAATGGAACAAATTCGTTAAAATACCGTTTTCTCCTAACAGAATAATCAATCCCATACCATGTGATATGGATGGTATCAGCATAGGTAATGTGAATAGAACACTGAAAGATCCTTTTAGGCATAAATTCGTCCGCGCAATACACCAAGCCAGCAAATATGCCAACGCTACAGATAATACCGTCGCTGTCAATGACACAATGACTGAATGTTTCAGCGCATCTGAAAACTGTGGGGAACTGATAACTGCAACAATATTTACGTCTTTTAAATGTGTGAGCATTGTAATCAACGGCATTATAATTACAACAAGGAAAAACAAGCCTATAATTGATTTGGCAGTAATCATCTTACGGTTTTCATTTTTCATATTCGTTCTCCAGTAAAATTTTAAGAGATTCGACTTTTGCTTTCAGATTATCGATCACAAAGGATTGAACGTAAGCATCCGCGGGATGTTTGACGATATTCTCTGGTGAGTCGCATTGGTGTATTTTCCCCTCATTCATAACAATGATCCGATCGGACATGGCAAAAGCTTCTTCTTGATCGTGGGTAATATATATCATGGTAGAATGATACATTTTCTGAATTTTTTTTATTTCTTTCCGCAATGCAATTCGGTTGTCCACATCTAAAGCGGACATTGGTTCATCAAAAAGTATAATTTCGGGATTCAAAGCCAAAGTTCTTGCAATGGCTACACGTTGCTGTTGACCACCCGATAACTTATGTGGTTTTTTATTTAAATACTCACTTAAACCAACTTGTTCAATAACCTTCAGCGCTATTTCATGGGCATTTCGCTTTTTTTCTTTGTTCAACTTCAAAGCGTATTCTACATTTCCAAGAACTGTCATGTTTTGAAACAAAGCATAATTTTGAAAAACAATCCCCATCCCTCTCTGCGACGGTGGCAAATCGACAATATCCTTACCATTCTTTAAAATAGTCCCCTCGGTTGGCTTTAAAAGTCCAATCAGTATCCGTAGAATCGTTGTTTTTCCGCAGCCCGAAGGCCCCAAAAGCGATAAAAATTCGCCTTCATGAACTTCAAAATCCATCGAATCAATAATTGTTTTATGATTAAAGGCCTGTGTCAGGCCTTTAATCTCAAGTTTATTCTTTTCCATTTTTTAGTATTTCCATTCTGTCAGTAAACGATCCTTTTCACTGTTGTCGTTGATTCCTTTCATGTCCGCGTAAGGAATCGGTGACGGGTAATTGGCCATAGTATTGACCGGTTCTTTGAAAATCTGTTCCGGTAAAAACTGGTTTTTATCCTCATAAATCAATGTCGAATTGATATAGTCAAAAACATCTTTTACCGCTTGTTTGCTTTGTTTTCCTTCAATCATAGCATAGCCACCAGTCGTATACGGCGCGCCTTCTGCAAAATAAAGAATTTTTAGTGGTACATCATTGTTTATTTCTTTAACTGCCTGAAAGGTCATCCCCAGTCCGATGGCTGCTTCTCCCTGAACGAGCGCGTTAACGGGTCCAGAACCTGATGAGGTAAACTGAAGGATATTCTGGGATAATGCATCAAAGTATTGAAAAGCCTGTTCTTCCCCCATAGTATTGATCAGATTTAAAAGAAAAATATAACCTGTTCCTGAAGATTTAGGATTCGGCATAGAAATCAATCCTTTATATTCTGGTTTTAACAAATCCCGATAGCTGGTCGGCTCTGGTAAACCTTTTTCGGATAGAACCTTTGTATTTACGATGATGCCCCCGCTAAAACGCTCCCAGACCAGATAGCGATGATCTGGATCTACCATATTGTCTAAATACATGCTGGTATCATAATCGGATAAATCTGCTAGATTATCTTTTAGTGATTCCAAATAGCCAGTTTCTAAACCGAGCACAATATCACACTCTGTGTCTTTTCCTTCTGCTTTTAATTTAGCGGCATTATTACCAGTAGACTGATACTGAAGGGTGATGTCATAATCTGGAAACTGTTCTTTTAACCGCTTTACAAGATACTCATTCCGATAATCTTCAGAGCTGGAATAGATAACAACTTTGTTATCATTACCGGCAGATTGTGAACTGCATGCAGTTAATGACAGAAAGCAGAGCAGGACGCACATAATTAATGCAATTTTCTTTTTCATTTTCTTCTCCTTCAAATTCAAGATATAAACTCACTATTTCCAGCCTTACTTAATTTTTCTCGCATTGACCAAATCTTTTATATCCGTTATCTCCGTCCATTGGTAGTCTGAGATATCCCCGTAATACAAATTAAAATTATCTTTAAAGATCAGACGATTAAAAACATCTTC